>JBCDJE010000184.1:0-7596 GCA_038748185.1 Bacteroidota bacterium | reverse complement strand
CTGCTAAACAAGTTATAATGATTTTTTTCAACATTTCGTCTCTATTAAACTAATTGAAAATTAAGCAATAAATAACATCATACACGATAAACCTTTTATGGATTTTTACGAAAATATATTTAAAACTATTTTTTATCCATTTAACCAGTTCATGATGAAATATGTATTTTTTTTATTCGTGTTTCAATTAATTTTCTGTGATTTAAAAGCCCAAACCATTACCGAAAAATTAGGAGGCGTAAAAACGAATTTCACTCTTTTTTCTGATGGAAACCCCTTACAAGTTTCTCATCAACTAGTTATTCGAAAAGGGGTAGGAGAATTCAGCTACAATACTGATTCTAGCTATGGATATGGCTTTGAAGCTTTATTTTTAGAATTTATATCTGCAAAAGATATTAAACATATTACTAAATATAGAAAACAACAAAGAAGAGCATACTACCAACTCACCATTAGTTCGGAAAGGAACAACATAAATACCCACTACGAACTACCAATTAGTAGTGTAAGTAGTCACGCTAATGAATTAGTTAGTGAAAATTTCTTTTTTTACTCATTCAGATTAAAAAATATTCCCATCATCCTTCTCGACCTAACAGAAAAAATTGAAATCACCTATATAGAAGAAACAACAAAGTCTAGGAGATAAGAAAATATAGTATTTCTATAAATTTAATTACAAATGAGAGTTAATAAGACGACTGCTCTTTTGCTCATATTTTATTTAGGGTGTAGTAATAGCCAGAAATTATACTAAAATAAATCGTAATACGCGCTTTTAAATAATCGATATTAGGTTAGGCACAAATAAGCTATATGCTAGCTATCCAAATATTAAAAACTCGGAAAGTTATTTATTTTAGTATTATTTTCCACAATGAGAAAATATTGATAGTTATTGATCAAATTCCTTCCTTCAAAGGATATACAAAGTCTTAAAACTTATCGATGAATAATTTTTTCGGTGTATTTTCATCTTGGAAATTTACATCATCCACTCTTTTTACTACTCTAATCATTCATCCGCAGTAATCTCTTTTTAGCATAAAAACATGAGGTTTCTATGTAAAATATTAAAAGTCAATTATTTACCCGTCTTTCTAAACGAAGTAAAAGTCGCTTGAAAAGTCGCTGCTTGAAAAGAATCTGTAAACTATTTACAAAGAGTTTGCAGTTGCCACCTTGGCTTCACACCAGCGCACTTGCTACGCTTCAGTTCATGGTAGCGACCGTCGCAAAGACGTACTTTTTATAATATTGGTTGATAATCCAAAAACCTCACGTTAAGAGAGTATTTGATTTTTTATGAGGGTTCCTAAATCAAAAATAAACCACCCTTCACCTACTTTGGGAAAAAATCTGAATGAAGTCCTACTATTCTCTACCTACTTTAAAATCCGTTGCATCTAAACTTTTAATCCAAGCTTTTACTAGTGCCACTCCTTCTTGATGCACGGTAGTTCTACCAAGCTCTGGCATCATTTCTCCTGGATCGGTGGATTCCATTCTATAAACTAGGATAGAATTTTCGGGGTGCCCAGGATCAATGGCGAAACTGTGACCGCCTGAACCTCTGCCAGCAGCAACAGGCGTTTTAAAAATACCCCATTGGTAAGGGTCTTCGGTGTGGTAATCTAAAAACAATCCAGAGGTGTTGGCTGGACCTTCTGCTCTGTGACAGTGGCCACAATTAATATCTAGCCAACCTCTTGCTCTTTGCTCCAGTGTCCCCTCATAGGGATTATTCCAAGTATAAACCTTAGGAATTTCATCTTCAGAAGGAAGTTTTTCCAAAATATCCAGGCTTTTCCATTTAACAAGCTGGTTTTCTTTTCCCTCTTTGTAAGCAAACGCTCCGTTGAGCTGCCGAGCAGTTGGGCCAATAGGTTTTATTTCTTGCCCAACAAGATGACATCCTTTGCACTGGTTCATATTAGGTATCTGGTAATTGAGCTTTTGCTTTTTACCCTTTTTATCGACCCAAACAATGTTTTTACTTCCACCTGCCACTTCTAAATAAGCATCCGTTTGTTCTTTATTCCAGATATATGGATAGGCTTTCCAGCCCTTTTCTTCATGAATCAAGAGTCTAGTTTCTAAGAGAATTCTTCCCTTTTGAGGTTTTCTAGTATCTTTAGGATAATAGAAATTCTTAATTAATACAGTTCCTAGCGGAAAATCGAATACTTCTTTAGCCTCATAGCTTGCTTTCGTTCCTTTTGGTAACTTTACAAAACGTGCTTTCAAAGCATAATCTGTAAATAATGGTGTATTTAGAGAATAAGGGACTACGCCATCATTAGGTACTAAATCCTTTAATTCACCTATAAAAAAACCATACTCTGATAAGGCTGATTTTGGTACGACCAATACACTTTCTCGCTGACGCTGGTTAATGGAAAGGTAACTACTGATACAAAAACTAATTACTGCTAACACTAACAGTGTGAAAGATTTATTGCTCATTATTTATTACTTCCTAAAATAACTTCTTGTAATTCATTTAGCGAGCAGTTATATATACTCACATCCTTACTAATATTTTTAAAATCATTCTCAGCATCTAAGTTGACGAATTGCGCATTTTTATTGTCTCTGATACAAAGCTGAAAGCCTGACTTAAGACGCTTGTGATTATCCAGCTTTTTTTTGTCTAAAATACCATCGTAAACAATATCTGGTACATCTTTTCCAAATTTCAGCTTAAACCTAAACATTAACCCTAACCTACCCTTACCTGTAGCTTTTACTTTGCGACGTTCATATTCATTGTCATGAATATAAATCCCTGTGGGGTAAGCATAATATGCTGTGTCGGTAATTGGGTCTTCTGTCATGTAATAACTAAATATCCCTGTGCCTATAGACTTGTTATTGATTATTTGGTTATTAAAAACTTCTACCTGACTAGTAGCTAAAATAAGTAACCCAGTTCCATCAGGTACTTTGGCAACTATATTACCCTTTGGAGCAAAGTTTTTATAATTATTATCTTTAATAAGGTTGTCGAACACCCGAACAAAACCACCCTTTTTTTGAATCAATCCTGGTAGGTCAAATACAAGAATACCTCCTGTATTATTAATAGCTTCATTTTGATATACATCGGCGTATAGAGAGTTTTCAATTTCTATACCTGCTACATTATTGACGGCTTTACTATTCCGCACAATAATGTGTTTAGACTGCCCCACATAAATCCCCGCATCTGAAGCACCTCTGGCTTCACATTGTTCAATAAGTACATTAGAACACATAACCGGATATAGTCCATAAGCTCCATTTTTTTTATTAGGTTTGCTTGTCCACTCCACCAAAACATGTCTAAAAGTAATACCTTTAGTTTCTTGCACCTTAATACAATCGCCTTTAGTATCTTGTATAGTCAATCCTTCAATAGTGATTTTTTCACTATTGGTTACTTTAATTCCCTCAGCTCCGTTTATCTGGTTTTTAAAAGTTAGGATTGTTTTATCTCTCCCTTGCCCTTTAATAGTGATGTTCTTTTTACCATCGAGCCATAGACTTGTAGTAAGGTCAAAAGTACCTGATGGAAGTTGAATGGTTTCACCATCTTCTACCATAATAAACTTGGTCTGAAATTCTTTTTGAAAATTCGCTTGTGCTTGTATAAAATTGGTAATAAATAGGAAGGTAATAATAAGGTAAGATGTTTTCATTGTATTGCTACTAGTATACGAAGTTTGAAATATGTGCATATGAAACACATATCATTTTACTTAAATTTAATAAAACTTTAATTAAGTTCTAGGACTATCTATTTAGATCGCGAACCCAATAAGTCACCTTTTTAATTCGAGGAGATATGTGAGACTTCTTGTGTCCTCATAATTTTTAATATTGGACGTAGGTTTTCAAAATGCTGGTAGATATAGTTTTATTTCTTATTTGAGGCTTAAATGGGTAATCTTATTAAGTTTTTCAAAAAAAATCTATACAGCTTTATGCATCATATTAATTGCTAAAGTTCTCCAAAATCTTGAAGATTGTATGTAAATAATTCTTCCCGTTTATTTATATCAGCCTATAATCATTCATTTATAATAAGCTATGTTGATGATTTTAAAAAGTATTTTATGCTAATCATTATTCAACCAAACAGGTTTTGTTTGAGGTGTATGCTCTTTTGCTAGAATTTCTCCATACAATTCTGGTCTTCGTGCTTTTCGGTATCGAAAACCACCTGCCAGTTCCAATTTTTCTGGTGTAACAGTAGTTGTAGTTACGGCATCATCAAAACTCTTAATTTCAGATATGATATTTCCATAAGGATCTAGCACCATAGAGTTGCCATTTTTAAGATGCTCTCCATCGTATCCAATAGGGTTGGTAAATACATAATAAACGCCATTGTCATACGCCCTTGCAGGCAACCATCTCAATAACCAGGCTCTTCCTTTTGGTCCATCAAACTCCATCCGAAGGGGCACTGGATCGTCAAACCTATTTTGCCAAAGTTCATCGGCTACATATCCTCTTCCCGGCATAGCTGAAGGAGTACAACAAGTCACATGTGGTGCAAAAATTATTTGTGCCCCTGAAAGGGCAGTAGCCCTCACATTTTCAATCACATTATTATCGTAGCAAATGAGTATGCCGCATTTCCATCCATGCAGGTCAAAAATGACATACTCATTTCCTGCTGAAAGGAAGGGACTTATAAAAGGATGAATCTTTCTATACCTGGCAATGAGCCCTTTACTGTTAACAGCGATATAAGTATTATAAATTTGCCCTTGATCAATTTCAACTAGCCCTGCAAGTATAGTTATGTCATATTTTTCTGCCAGTTTAATAAGCTTTTGACAGCTTTCTCCACTAGGTACTTCTTCTGCCAATTCAATAAGTTGCTCTTTTGTGAGATTTTTTAAAAAAGTGTAAGCCGTAACCGATAATTCGTGAAAGCTGATTACTTCTGCCCCCTTTTCTTTAGCTTGACTTACCAGTTTTTCTATTACACCAAGATTGTAGGCTTTGTCATTATCTTGAGGTTCGAATTGGGCAGCAGCTATTTTTAAGTTTTTCATATTTTAATTTTTGATTCGTTGTGAGAAATGCCGCCTTCGTTATTCATCTCTTAGCATTGTTACCGGATTTATATTGATTCCTTTTAAAAGATTAAATATAATTCCTGTTAGTGTTACAATCATGAGTATTGACAATGCTATTACAAACATGAACCAATCAATATGAATTCTGTAAGCAAATCGCTCTAACCAAATAGTACCCTGGTACCAAGCAAATGGTGAAGCTAACGCAAAAGAAAGAAGCACTACTAAAAGGAATTCTTTGGAAAGTAAAATAGAAATAGCCATAGTACTTGCTCCTAAAGTCTTTCTAATCCCAATTTCCTTAGCCCTTTGTACTAAAAATAGATTTGAAATAGCATGAAGTCCAATACTAGCAAGTAGGATAGAAATTACACAAAAAATATTCGTGATACTTCCCACAGTTTTTTCTTGCTGGTATAGCTGAGCAAATTGTTCATCTAAAAAATTAAATTGTAACAAAGATGTATCAAACTCCTTTACAGTATTTTTTACAGTAGCTATGCCCTCTTTTCTATTAAGTGATACCAAGAGATTTTTAGGTTCAAATCCGAATGCCTTATTATGGTAGATAAGCAAAGGATTTATTTTTTGTTGAATCCCTTGATAGTGGAAATCTTTCACTATTCCGATAATTTCAAATTGCTCTTCAAAAGCATAAACCTGTTCGCCTAAGGCTTCTTCTATAGATTCAAAACCCATTTGCTTTACAAATGCTTCATTGACAACACTAGGAATAACAATACTTCTTCTATTATGAGATTTAGTGAAATCACTCCCTAAAGCGAATTCAATATCAAGTAAGGAAATAAAATCTTGATCTACACCAAATAAATTGAAGTTGGCTTCGAGTTTTTCTTCATCCTTGAAAACCCATCCGTATTGATAGTTGGTATTGCGATTACCAGGATAAGCATTTTGAGCAACTACCGAAACTTGATTAACAGCTCCTAATTTTCCTAGTTCTGCTTTTAATGCTTCGGTTTTGCTATCCCCCATCAAAGATGCAGGAATATCAATCACCATAACTTGATTTCCATCAAACCCAAGCGTTTTATTTTCTAAAAATTGCATCTGATAGAAAACAGCCAAGGCAAAAAAAACCATGATAGTAGTTCCAAAAAATTGTACACCCATTAATCCTCGCCTAAAACTATTATTCCCTTTAGTGGTACTTTTACCTGTTATCCCTTTATAAGCTTTTAAGTTTAGTAAATATATTACCGGATAAAGGATAGAAATGATTACTATTATCATTAAAATGATTGATAAAAGAGAAAGCATCTGTGGTTTGATTAAGGTGGCTATTCCAAGCGCTTCATTGTTTGTCAAATCATTAATGTAAGGAATAAATACAGAAAAGAGTACTACTGCTACAGTGATTATCAATAGCGAAATGCTGAACATTTCTATGATAAACTTTCCTAATATTGTTCCTTTACTTGCACCAAAATATTTCCGAATACTTACCTCTTTTAACCGCTCTGTGTAATAGGAAGCTGTATAATTGCCGTAATTAAAAACGACAATCAGTAAAATAATAAGTCCTAAAACCTTGAGCAAATTGATATATGTCATATTGGCTTTAGGAGTATCTGCAATCAAAGGTTCTTCGAAATGTATTCCTGATAACAATTGGGGATAGATATGAATTTGACTATTTAGCTTATAGTCATTCATCATAAAATCATCTGTCTTAGCTTTAACAACCTTATTGAGCTTGGTTTGAAATTCAACTACATTATGTTGTTTTTTTAGCAATGCATAGGTATATCCACCATTATTTCCCCAATCATCGTCTTCACTGGAAAAATCATAAGAAATTAAAGCTTCGTAATAAAGATCTGTATTTTTCGGCAGATCTTTTATCAATCCAGTTACCCTATAAGTAGTTTTATCTAAGGTAAGCGCCTTATTTATTGGAGAATGCTTTCCAAAATACTTTTTCGCTAAAGATTGTGTAATTACAATTGATTTAGGATTGCTCAAAGCTTCAGCAGGATTGCCCATCACAAATTCATGTGCAAATACATTAAATATTTCCGGTTCTGTTCGGTAAATGTATTTACCTTCAAAAACAGGATTTTTCCCTGATCGATAATTCACCTGTACATCTCCTTTATAAGGATAAATTCTTACAGCATCTTCTACTTCAGGAAAGGTTGCTTTTAATGTAGGTGCTAATCCGAAAAAATTTTCGGCTGTGGTGAAGTCATTTCCTGAGTTTGTTTTAATATCCAAGACCATCCTGTGAATCCTATCTCTATTCGGCTGGTTTTGATCAAAACTCAGTTGGTGGTTGAGATACACTGCAATCAGTAATACACAGGTAATCCCAGCACTTAATCCGATTAGATTGATGCCTGTATTAAAGGGGTGTTTACTGAGTGTGCGCCAGAAAATCGCAAGGTCTTTTTTTAGCATATTGTTAATAATTTATCCTGATTGAAATATAAGAAATCTTATACATTTAAGTCAGGATAATTACTAAACAGGATTGCCATCTGAAATAATAGATAAAGTT
>JBCDJE010000183.1:0-7636 GCA_038748185.1 Bacteroidota bacterium | reverse complement strand
TTTTTATTTAGTGTTTAGTGCAATGCAAAGATTTCAGGTACGAAAGGGGATTTCTGAGTGTGTTTTTGGTCAACTTTTAAAATAGTTTAGTTTTAATCTTTCCTTATTTTTAAGGATTTCTGCCCTCATATACAAAACTTATAGTATGTAATATTTTAACTTCCATTTTGAATAACAGAATAGATAAGTGTAGGACACTTATTTTTTTATTTGAAATAAATATATGAGTTTTTTGATTGAAAATACTCTAGAGAATACCCTAATTTCCTCATTTTACCCAAGCTTATTCCACAATAATCTTTCTAGAAATACGGGCATTCTTATTTTGTAAAATCAGGAGATACATGCCTGAGAGATGAGTGGGTAAATTAATACTATGTAGAGATGTTCTGCCTAAATCTCCTTCTTGTACAACTCTCCCAGTAATATCTGTTAGGAAGTAATAATCACTTTCTCCTTCCAGGTAAATAATATCATTGGCAGGGTTTGGAAATACTTTTAACTTTTTAAGTTTTTGTAAGTCTTCGTCTACAGTATTTACAGGGTTCTCAGAATCAAATACCGGGCGGATCATCATGCTGCCAGAAAACTCAGTGTTGGGTTCCCAAACCGAATTGACATTAAAAAAGATATTTTCTCCTGAATCATTATTTTTATCCCAGCCAACCAACAAGGGTTCTTCGGTAAGCTGTTCAAAGCCTACATAGAACGTATCGGTTAAAAATACCGGTGATGCCAAGGTTAACCTTCTAAAATCATTAATGGTATCACCATAAACAAAGGGAACGCTTAATCGCGAAACAATTTGATCGTTATTAGGATTTTCTCTATCTAGTGCTTCCCAAACCAGAAGGTTAAATGATTTTCCTCTTAAATCGTCTGCTATTTGCGGGAAATACATATCCACGGAGGTAAGAAAGTCAGGTTCGTTTAACACAAAGCGATAAGCAACTTGACCAAAATTTTGATAAATCCCTACTGCATACTCAGCGATACCGTCGTCGTAGGCATAGTAGTCTTCAAGCCTCACTACTGTTCGCAAAGTATCATTTAAAAATGTAGGTAAATCAGTATTAATGGATTGTTCATCTATATAAAAACGCTCAGCCGGTATTCTATCGAAATAGAATGAATATTGTAGCGCCAGTGAATCGGCATCTGTTACACCATAATCAGGATTATTTTGTAAACCGATAAGTTGCATATTTTCTCGGGGAGTGATCACAAAAGTGGTATCGCCTGGTTGAAAGGGGAATTCTCCCAGAGCTTGTACTGGAAAATTACCTTTTATTTCATTAGTATATAAGTCTGTTACTTGCAGTTTGGGCGCAAATATGTGTAAGCTATCACTTATATTTTGTATCGAAGAAAAAACCGTATCAGCTATTTCTTCAGGCTTAAATTGTTGTATCGGCATGGCAAAATAATTTTTGAGCAAGGAAGTAGCTTGGTTGCTCATTGCTAAGTCATTACCGATCCGCTGCCCTCTTTCAAAAAAGAAAATATAATCGATATTCCAAGTATCGAAGCCGCCTGATAGCCTGCCAAAATTCTGAAAACGAAACGCGAAAAAGGGATGGAAAGCAGCCGTATCCTCCAATGCGATCTGTTCTCTTGCAAAAGGAAAAATAATACTACTGGTATCGCCATTAGTTTGCCAAAGGGTTACCCAGTTTCCTTCTCTATTTCTAAACTGTAACCTTAGGAAATCACTATCAGTTGGTTTTTCGCCTAACCCTTCAGCTTGCCAGTAAAATGAAATATACAAAGAGTCAGCAGGTTGAAAGGTGCTTAAATCGAAAAAAACAGAAGTTAACTGATCTGCCTCGCCCGAAGCGAAAGGATTGCCCTCTTCATATCTGCTACCATCAGATTTAGCACCATCTAAAGTCACCATATTAATGGAAGGAGGATTAATGCTAAAACCACTGCTTGCAAAAGGTGTAGTTTCATCAATTTGCCACTTAGCAGGGTTAGGAAAATTTGTCAATACCGAAAAATCTTCAAAAAAGGGAAGGGTGTTAAAAACGGTGTCTGAGGTTACTTTTTTTCTGGTTATTTGTTCTTGAGAGGGTTTTCCAATAGGGAAAAACTGTAATTGTGCTTGTGTTACCTGCACACTAAGTAAATAAAACAGGATGATGAATACAAAACGGAAAGGTTTTCTCACAGCTTCGGTTTATCAAAAAAATGTTTGTAAAAAAGTAATTAGTAATTATGCTGCATATATAAGTTTAAATATTTCTTATCAATTGGTGAATAGCTTTTTGTCCTCTTTGCATGTAAAAATATACTTCACATTTATTTATTTTCATCTATTACTTTCTCAGGATAATATCCTGCCACCCATAAATCTATAATAGAACCTACTGCTATTACTTTTCCTCTTTGCGGTGAAGGATGCTGCTTTATTACTGTACCAATTTCTACACCTAAGGTATCAACAAATTCAATATGCCCTGTTGCTAAGCCATAGCCACTCAAATAAATTTCTGCCTCATCCACAGGCAAGCCAACTACTTCAGGGATACTTCTTTGGTTGGCCTTTAAGCCACTGCCTACTTCCAAATTTACAGTGGTGCCTTTTGAAATTTGTATACCTTCAGTAATTTCTTCTTTGGTAATCTCTTTACCGTCAATGTAAATACCTAAAACTGTATTAGAAATTTCATCAGGCACAAACTTAACCTTCCCCTTTGTTAAACCGACACTCTTTAAAATACGTTCTGCACTTTCCAAAGATCCATCAATAATATCGGGGAAATTTACCATGGGCGGTTCAATTTTATTCACCGTTAAATAAATTTTACGATTGAGTTTTACTTGATCGTTTTTTTCAGGATTTTGACTAATAACTACTAACGGTTCCTGCTCAGGGTCGTAAGCAGAATCAATTACTTCGAAACGAAATTCCATATTTTCGAGTAACTCAGGGATTTTATCTATTTTTTCACCTGTAAGATTAGGGACAGTAATCGTTTCTCCATGGTTAGTTGTACTAGGTAAATACACATAAAAAAAATAATAGAGTACACCGGCAAAAACGCTCAAAATAAAAAATAAGTTGATGAACAGAGCCGGCAGCTTGTTTACCCAAATCACTGATAAAATTTTCTTGAATATTTGTTTTACCTGATCCATGAAGTGCTGATTAATATTGCTGTTAAGATTTAGTTAGTTATAGAATTTGAAAATAAGTGATAGTTATACTTGTGTAATTTTTTGTCGCTCCATACCATAAGTAAGTATACTGTCAATAAAATCGTATGGTTTATATTGGTTGAGCGCGCTTTGATGAAAAATACAAGTTGCAGGAGTCATTCCCGGTAATGAATTTACCTCAATAATAATGGTTTCTACTTTATTGGGAAATATCCTTACAAAAGCATCTATTCTTGCATAACCTTGTACATTGAGTATTTTAGCTACTTTTTCTAAAGTAGCCCTTACTGAAGTAGAGACTTCATGGTTTTGACTAGGGTCTTTACTAAACCTTGCCGGGGTAATATTTTGTCCTTCTCCAGCTAAAAATTTTTCTTCAAGAGAAAGAATATCGCCACTAGCAAGTGCTTCAGAAGGTTCAAAGATTTCGTAAACTGTTTCTCCTTCTTTTACATGTGTAAGCAGACCTCCTGTGATTTCCAGAAAATGGGATGCCCCTTTTTGCTCAATCAATTCTTCTACTAAAAAATAACTGTGAATAGGGAACTCCTCATTTTTCTGCAATTTGAGTATTCCAGCTTCTAATGTAGGAATTACGTGCTCTTGCCTGAACATTAGTTTGATAAAAGCATCTAATTCCGATCTGTTTTTTATCTTTTTTACTGCTGAACTACAACCATCGTCAGAAGGCTTAGCGATAAAAGGATAGGAAAATTCCTGTTCCAATGCTTGTATAAGCTTTGTCGGGTTTTTCTCCCATTCTGCTTGTAAAACCAATCGATGTTTGGCTACTAAAATGCCATGTTCCTTTAAAATTTCATTGGTCTTAAATTTATCTATGGTTATAGCAGAACTACCAGAATTAGAACCATTATAAGGAATATTTCTGGCTTCTAATTGCTTCTGAATTTCTCCGTCTTCTCCAGGCCTGCCATGTAGAGCTATGAATACAGCATCACAAGCAGTTTTTAAATGATCGTAATCAATTTTTTGTGGTTCAAGTAAAGCTCTTCCTACATACTTTCTAGTGATCTCTTCTGCTCTTTCCACATTTTCTTTCAGTATCGCATGTTTCTTTTGTGTTAATGCTTTGTGGATTTTATCCTTTATATCATCAGCATTATCTTTTAACATAATGTTGATAGGCGTAAGATATAGCTCGTGTTTTCCACTTTCTCCGGTAAGGAAAACCGGCAAGGCTTCATATTTTTCAGATGCAGCAATTTTTTCGTAAATGTTGCGACCACTCTCAATGGAGATATGTCTTTCAGACGAGTAACCACCCATAATCACGGCCACTTTGGTGCGTACTTTCTTTGATTGTTGTAATTGAATTATCTTTTGATCTAAGTCTTTAAGTGTAGCTTTTAATTCATGCCCATTTTTTCCCGATTTAATGCGTTCGGCTAAGGAAGTTCTAATGATATAGGTGAGAAATTGTGAAGGGTTTAACCCTATTTCGGCAGCTTGATGGAAAAAGAACGAAGAAGGCAACATGCCGGAAGTAGTATTAGGGTCATTCAGATAAACCTGATTATCAGGAGAGAGAAACCCATCTATTCTGGCATATACGTTGAATTTTAGCTTGCTGAACATCTCACAGCATTCTTCCTGAATTTTTCTGATGTTTTCCAGGGAAGTATTTACCGGGGTCAGTTTTCTCGACATACCGGGCAAATATTTAGAACGGTAGTCAAATACTTCATCAAATTTGATAATCTCAGTAGGAGGGAGTGCCACCGGATTTCCTTGTTCATCCTGTATTACAATACAAGAAAATTCCTGTCCTTCAATAAATGATTCGAAAAGTACAGCTTCCTCGCTGTCTTTAGATTGTAAAACTACGGTTTCAGTACTTTCCTTAAAATGTTTATTGAGTTTTTGCAGTAGATCTTCGGGATGGTAGATAAGCTCAATTTTACTTACCTCCGACTTCAAAGAGAAAAATACAGGTAAACCAATACCTTGCCTTATATCAATCAATTCATGGATGAACTGAACTTTAGCTTGTTGAGAGAATCCTTCCCATTTATCGACACTTAATTCCTCGACAAACAAAGCTCTATTTACTGCCTTTATAAAGGTTTCGTAGTGTTTTTTTGTGACAATAGAAACGCCAATAGACGAGCCCTGTTGCGCCGCTTTTACAACCAGAGGTAAGCCCGTTTCTGTAATAATCTCTTCAAAAAAAGTGCTTTTATTTGTAGCTAACCAATCATCTTTGCTAATTACTTTACTAATTGGTTTAGCAAAAGACAAGCTTTTTGAAAGTGCACTCTGTATTATTTTATTAATTCCAATAGAAGAAGGTAAAATACCTGAACCGGAATAGGGGATTTTATACCACTCTAATAAACCTTGAATGCTACCATCTTCTCCATAAGGTCCGTGTAAGCATAAAAAAGCAAAATCGAACAGGTGCTTAAACTCCCAGGGTGCTACCAGTTTACCCACTTCGGCAGCTATTCCCTCTAATTTGTTATAATCTAAATTGCCTAAAGACTCAATATACACTTGGAAATGATTAGGCGAATCGGGAATAAAAGCTACAGGAGGATAAAAATCTCTTATAGTTCCCTTATAAACATATTGCCAGTCAAGTAGGATAAAATTACCTAAGCTGTCAACAAAAATGGGAACAGGTTCAAAAATACTTTTATTAAGGTTGTCATAAACAGTCCGACCTCCGGCAAAGGAAACCTCTCTTTCGCGGGATGGACCTCCAAAAAATATCCCTACTTTCATTATTGCAAATATAGCTGAATATCGCTATTAGTGAATTTTTAAAAAATATGATAGCAATTCCTTTGCTACAATAAACTATCAACCTGCAAAAATATTGATTATTCTTATTCGCTTCTTAATAAAGTTTCTTCTTCACCATAAAAAAAACTCAAATGCATGTTTTGCGAAATGAATTTTTTGAGTTCCTCACTTTTGCTAAACACTTCTCTTATGTAGTTTGAAAGTGGAAAAAGTTGAATAATTTTTTCATCGGTAACTTTAAGCTTGTACAGATAATAAGTAGGCCTTTCTTGCACTAGTATTTCATTTGTGTTGGCTTTGTATTGGCTAATATTTAAAAAATATACCCCTTTGAGTTCGGTTATAAATCCTTTGTAAATACTTAAATCGTAGCTTTCTGTTTTTTCATTATAAGCGTGTTCAATAATTCTATAGTTATGCTTATCTGCTTTTTCTATCAAGTAGAAAAGTTGTTTATCTTCTGCCCTGTACCATTTTCCAACAAGGCTTTTTATCATTTTATTACCTTTTTTTGAAATAGGAACTGGCGATTCATAAGGACAGGCGGTACAGAAAAAAAGTATAAGTATTGCTATAGAGATATTTCTCATTTTTTTGATTGTTGTCTAGTCTTTTAAGTATAGTGGTTTTTAAATATGATGATTTTTTATCTTAGCTACTAAAGCTTTTTTATGAAAAATCAATTTGATAGCACGACAGTAATTACAAAAAACTACTTTTGTGTGGTATAATCAATTTACCATAGCATTATGTTAAAAATACGGGTAGGACAAGGCTACGATGTACACCGCCTTGTAGAAGGAAAAGACTTTTGGTTAGGCGGAGTAAAAATTCCACATTCTCATGGAGCGGTTGGGCATTCAGACGCAGATGTACTCATTCATGTAATTTGTGACGCTTTATTAGGTGCAGCAAACATGCGTGATATTGGTTATCACTTTTCCGATCAAGATAATAAGTATAAGGGAATTGATAGCAAAATTCTTTTGAAAGAAGTGTTAAATTCCAGATAGGAAGGCAATATGTTTCTTAACCTTATGATAAGATTTCATTGTCTAAACAATGCTAGCATTATATATAAATTGCATTTTATATAGATAAATATTAGATTAAAATTTGGACTGAACTCATTAGTATTTATGAACTTAGAAAATGATATCATAATTAAAGCTAATCGGCTGGAAGATATTTACAAAACTTTTAGAAGTAGCCCACTTGCTAAAAAATCTCTTGATACTTTTTACTATAATGTGGATTCAGCAAGAAGTAAAGTGGTAGCAAGAGACCGTATTGAACGTACTTTAAAGCAAATTGATGGAGATTTAGATAAACACATACTTTTTATAGGGTATAAAGGATGCGGTAAAAGTACTGAATTAAATCAACTACAAAAAAGTATCCATGATGAATTCTTAATATTGACTTTCTCTGTTTTAGAAGAACTTGATATAGCACACATCAATTATATTGAGCTTTTTATTGTCGCTATGGAAAAACTTTTCAAAGTAGCAGAAGAACAAAACATGAAAATAAGTAAAAGGTATCTAGAATCAATAAAGGATTGGGTTAACACTACTGAAGTGAAAGAAATTAGGGAAAAATATCTTGGCGGAGAACTTGAAGCAGGTATTGAAGCTAAGGTAAATGTACCTTACTTGTTAAAGTTTTTTGGCAAATTCAAATCTTCTGCTAAGAGTAGCAAATCTCT
>JBCDJE010000182.1:0-7641 GCA_038748185.1 Bacteroidota bacterium | reverse complement strand
GCCGGTTTTGGGTGTTGTCCTTTTAAAATTCTAAGAATATTGTATTGTTGTGGAGATAAATCATAGTTTTTAAAGAAGCGTGTATGTAATGAGTTTACCCAATTACCTGTATACAGTACATTGAGCATCGCTTTTTGGTATTCGTTCTTAAACTTACTTTGCTTAATTTCCTTTCCTAACTCCATGTTGAGAGAATAAAAGATTGGTACAATATAAATAGAGAATGTACTTACCGCTTTTCGAGTAATGTAAATATAACTTTATGAAGTATTTAAAGAAAAATAAAAAGCCACGTTACTGCGTGGCTTTTCTAAATCGAGTGGTGATAGGTGGATTCGAACCACCGACACACGGATTTTCAGTCCGATGCTCTACCAACTGAGCTATATCACCATTTTTTTTGGTGGTGCAAACATAAATAAATTATTTTTTCCGCAAAATTTTTGACTAAAAATATTTTCTTTTTTGAGGTAACTGGCTTTTTAAATGAGGCTATTTTTTTGAGCGAGATAATTTTCCTTTTTCTTCTTTCTTTTTGGCAACAAACTCATCAATCTTATTAAACCACTTGTGGATTTCGTTTCTTTCTTTTGACGACAACGGTTTACGTTTTTCCATAATACTGTTTTATAACAAGTATTGAAATCCTATTCTAATTTTTAAAGACCAAAACCATAAATAACTTTCAATGTCTGTTTATAAAAAATGAAAGTACTAGGCTTTTATTGTTGTAGTTAAAGTCAAAATAATTTTTTTTAACTCAATTGTATAATGAAGAGAAAAAATGTATCTGTCTGGCCTAACCAAAGCTGCTTTTATTTTTCGTTTTTTAAACCAATTGGCAAACTGTTTACTATTGTCTAAAAGGCAACTGTTGGGTATTTCTCCATTTATTTTCGTTGTGATAATATTGATTATTTCTATGCCTGCTTCCTCCAATATATCATTTTCTTGTGGTGTAACGGTTATAAGATTATTTTCATTGAATATTACTAGCGTAAAATCTTTTCCCAATAAATCGTCAGAATAGACTTGCTTACCGTCTTGGCTTGTAACTAAAAATTGAGGAAATAGAAAACCGTGTCTTTTTCCCTTAAGATAAAACCCTTTTTTTAAACGTATAGGAGGAGCTTGGAAAGTAAGAAGTATTGTAGGTAGGATTCTTTTAGCTAAAATCAGTAATAAATACAGTTTTGTCCTAAATAGTTTCCCTGTTAAAATGGTAAGTCTGATTACAAAGCGAGTATGAGTGTATCTCTCTTTTTGGTAGGTATTTAATAAGGTGTCAGTGGTCGGGTGGGTTTTGGAATAATGGAGCTTCCAACATAAATTATGCACATCCCTGAACCCTGCGCACATTCCTTGCCCAATGTAAGGTGGCATTAAGTGGGCAGCATCACCTGCTAATGCAATTCGGTTGTTTAGCCATGTTTTAGCTAAGTGGCTTTTAAAGGTATAAACGGAACTATGTAAAATTTCAAAATTGGAAGTAGCCAGTACATCTTTAATTTTTTCTGCATAGTGGTATAATTCATCTGCTTGCCCTTTTTGTAAGGAAAATTCTATGCGCTTATGATGTTGCCAACTATCTAAAAATACATAAGCTTTGTCTTTGCTAGAACAGAATTTCTTGATCCAAGGGGTATAAGCTTTTGCTTTGGTAAGTTTTATATCAACTTTCAGGTTTTTTGCAGCGTACCCTAAATCTTTGATTTTGAAATCAGCCAACGCTCTTACCTTACTATTTGCCCCATCACAACCAATTAAAAATTGGGTATCAATCAAGAGATCACTTTGTTTTCCCCTTTTTAGATAAGCTATTACATTGGTTTTATTCTCTTCTATTTTATATAGTTCTACATTTTCTAAGAATTGAACATTGGAATATAGTTCTAGCTTTTTTCTCAATAACTTTTCTAATTCAGGTGAGTAGAAAAGGTGAGATGCATCAAAACCCGATGTAGCCTTCTTGGTAAAAGTAAAGAGCAGCTCACCATTTTGCTTACAAAGCTGTAACCCCTTCACACTTCTAGAAATTTTCAAGAAATCTTCTAATAATCCTGCTGCTTGTATAATGCGCAAAGTTTCATCATCAATAGAGATTGCTCTGGGAATGGTATAAGGTTTCTCAAGTTTATCTACAATAATACAACTATGATTGTACTGGCCTAACAGATTTGCTGCAAGCAAGCCTACCGGTCCGGCACCAACAATTAAGATTTCTGTTTCTTTTTTAAGGAGCACCATCAGTCAAAATATCTGATAAAACAGGCTTTTTTGTCAGGTAGTTACTCTTTAACATGACATAATTACTGTTTTTTATCGATTCAATATTATTTATTGGCTAAAGGAATATCATTTGATATTTAAAAAGCGAATCAACATATAAAGCTATGCAAACTGACCAAAATCTCATAAAAATACTTGCAAGTGAAGCATTAGTCCAGAATGTGATAGGAGGGGGTATTTCAGAAACTAATGTTAGTGTAAAACCAGAGGATGAAGGTTTAAGAGTAGAAGTAAAAACTCCTACGCTTAACAGTAATGCTTATGATATAGAAATTAGGAGCAATCTGTTAACTATCTATACATCATTTAATAAAGGTGTTTCATCGGAAATATATCATGAAGGTAGGGCAATAGAGCCTACACTTATTAAAACTGTTTTAGTGCCTGGTGTAGTAGATACAGATCAAATTGATGCGGTATTTAATGATGGGGTACTAAATGTATTCTTGCCTTTTAAAAATAAAGAAGATTTAGCGCCTAAAAAGATTTCTATTAGACATTTCTAAAAAGTGAAATTAAAGTTTTCAGAAGAAGACCGGTTTATAACAACCGGTCTTTTCATTTTTACTGAAATTACATATTTCTGCGATACTGTCCCCCCACTTCAAAAAGTGCATGAGTAATTTCCCCTAAAGATGCGTACTTGGTACATTCCATTAATTCTTCAAAAATATTTTCTTTTTGAGCAGCACATTGCTTGAGTTTCTGCAGTGCTTTTTTAGATTCGATTTTATTACGGTGATGAAGTGCTTCTTTATTGGCGATTTGTAACTCTTTTTCTGCTTTGGTTGACCTAATTACATTATTTGGGATAATGGTAGGTGAACCTTTTGATGAAAGAAAAGTATTTACACCTATTATCGGTAAATCACCATTGTGTTTTAAAGTTTCGTAATACATGGATTCTTCCTGAATCTTATTTCGTTGGTACATGGTTTCCATAGCTCCTAATGTACCACCTCTTTCTGTTAACCTATCAAATTCTATTAATACTGCCTCTTCCACTAAGTCCGTTAGCTCCTCAATAATAAATGCTCCTTGCAACGGGTTCTCATTTTTGGTGAGTCCCAATTCTTTATTAATAATGAGTTGTATAGCTACAGCCCTTCTTACCGATTCTTCTGTAGGTGTAGTAATTGCCTCATCATAAGCATTTGTATGCAATGAATTACAGTTATCGTAAATAGCATATAGTGCTTGTAAGGTAGTTCTAATATCGTTAAAAGAGATTTCCTGTGCATGTAAAGACCTACCTGAAGTTTGTATATGATATTTTAATTTCTGTGCGCGTGTGCTTGCACCGTACTTTAATTTCATTGCTTTTGCCCAAATTCTTCTTGCTACTCTGCCAATTACTGCATATTCTGGGTCAATTCCATTAGAAAAGAAGAAAGAGAAATTAGGCGCAAAGTCGTCGATACGCATGCCGCGACTTAGATAATATTCTGCGAATGTAAAACCATTACTTAGCGTAAATGCCAATTGTGTAATAGGGTTTGCACCTGCTTCTGCAATATGGTATCCTGAAATGGAAACAGAATAAAAGTTTTTGACTTGTTGATGAATGAAATATTGCTGTACGTCTCCCATCAACTTTAAAGAAAACTCAGTAGAATAGATACAAGTATTTTGTGCCTGATCTTCTTTTAGAATATCTGCTTGAACAGTACCTCTTACTGATGAGAGCGTCTTTGCTTTAATATTATTATAAACTTTTTTAGGAAGTACTTGGTCACCTGTTACTCCTAAAAGCATCAATCCTAAACCATTATTTCCTTTAGGCAATTCACCTTCATAGCGAGGTCTTTGTATTTCTTTAGCTTGGTAAATAGCTTCAATTTTCGCTGCTATCTTATCTTGTAAGCCATTTTCTTTGATATAAATTTCACATTGTTGGTCAATCGCTGCGTTCATAAAAAAGGCACAAATAGTTGCAGCCGGACCGTTAATGGTCATAGATACTGAAGTTGTTGGGTCAGCCAAATTAAAACCTGAATACAGTTTTTTAGCATCATCCAAAGAACAGATACTTACGCCCGAATTACCAATTTTACCATAAATATCAGGTCTGTAATCAGGGTCTTCTCCATAAAGTGTTACCGAGTCGAAAGCGGTAGAAAGCCTTGTTGTTGCCTGACCGGCAGAAAGATAGTGAAATCTTTTATTGGTCCTTTCAGGTCCGCCTTCTCCGGCAAACATTCTCGTAGGGTCTTCCCCTTCACGTTTAAATGGAAATACTCCGGCAGTAAATGGGAATTCTCCAGGAAAGTTTTCTTGCAATTGCCAATGTAAAATGTCTCCCCAACTTTTAAATCGCGGTGTAGCTACTTTAGGAATTTTCGTTTGAGAAAGTGATTTTGTAGTTGTTACAACTTCAATTTCTTTATTTCGAATTTGATAGGTGAAAGAATCTTTTTCATAGTTTTTTTTCTTTGACCCCCAATTATCGATGAGTGATTGGTTTTGTCTTTCTAAAGCTAAAAGCTTTTCTTGGTACAGTGTTTCGAGAGAATTTTTCAAATCTTCATCTTCTACCAATTTTTTAGTTTGATGAACGCTATAAAGTTTATCGGCAATTTCAGCCTGTTGCACTGCTTTCTTATTGTAATTTCTAATAGTTTCAGCAATTTCGGAAAGATAGCGTGTCCTATCAGGAGGGATGATAAATTGCTTTTGTTGACTTTTACTGCTTGCATTGAACTGAGATTGCCAGCCTAGAGTACATTTCTTATTTAATGCATGAATAACGGCTTGGTACAAGCTATTCATACCGGGATCTTGAAATTGTGAAGCGATGGTGCCGAAAACAGGTAGGTTTTCAAGTGGTGTATCCCATAAAAGATGATTGCGTTGGTATTGTTTTCGAACATCATGCAAAGCATCTATTGCCCCTTTTTTATCAAATTTATTTAAAGCAATTAGGTCTGCATAGTCAAGCATATCAATTTTTTCCAATTGAGTAGCGGCTCCATACTCTGGTGTCATCACATACAGCGAAAGGTCTGCATATTCTACAATTTCAGTATCAGACTGGCCAATACCCGATGTTTCTACTATGATAAGGTCGAAGTCGGCGGCTTTTAAAATGTCAAGACTTTCTTTAACATGCTTAGAAAGCGCAAGATTAGCTTGCCTGGTAGCTAATGAACGCATGTATATTCTATCGTTAAATACTGCATTCATTCTAATACGATCACCTAATAAGGCACCACCTGTTCTTCTTTTTGAAGGATCAACAGAAATAATGGCTAGTCTTTTATCAATAAAATCAGCTAGAAATCGCCTGATTAATTCATCTACCAAACTAGATTTTCCTGCACCACCCGTGCCTGTGATTCCTAATACAGGCGTTTTAATTTGTTTAGCTTGCTTTGAAATACCTGCAATGTATTTTCGGATTTCTTCCGGGTAATTTTCTGTAGCTGAAATTGCTTTTGCTATAGCGCTCTTATTTTGCTGAGGAATTTGCTGCCAAGCACCATTCAATCCTTTGCCGGTAGGAAAATCACATTGCTGTAACATGTCATTGATCATCCCTTGTAATCCTAATTTCCTTCCATCATCAGGTGAATATATGCGATTAATACCATATTGATGTAATGATTCAATTTCGGTTGGTAGAATAGTACCCCCACCGCCTCCAAAAATTTTTATATGTGCAGCATTTTTTTCTTTGAGTAAATCA
This sequence comes from Bacteroidota bacterium, assembly GCA_038748185.1. Taxonomy (GTDB): domain Bacteria; phylum Bacteroidota; class Bacteroidia; order Cytophagales; family Flammeovirgaceae; genus Chondrinema. Next base: position 1,667 of record JBCDJE010000182.1, on the reverse strand, counting down.
TAAATGTATTTGAAAAACTCAACATGTCCGCCTTGGTAAGAAGTAATTGCGATCCCTTGCACATCTTCTTGTATTGCACAGTCTACTATTTCTTGAACAGCGCGATTATGACCAAGGTGTATAATTTCTGCACCTGATGCTTGCAAGATTCGCCGCATGATGTTTATTGCTGCATCGTGTCCGTCAAAAAGCGATCCTGCTGTTACAATGCGTATTTTGAATTGTGATTGGTAAGGTTGAATTATTTCCATTTGTTCAATAAAATCTTGAAATAATGCATATTTTGTAAAAAGTACACATTTTTTGAATTTAAAATTAACAATTTATAAACGGTAAAAGGTTTAGTGTATCATTTTCTTTTTTAAATCGAAAAAGTATTTGATAGATAGGGAGTATTGGCATCTATAAAATGACCTGCTATCTTTGTTGTTATAAAATTTTTCAAAGGCATCGCTAAAAGCTAATCTGCACATATATGAAGCAATATCACGCACTGTTAAAAACAATTTTAGAAACAGGAGTTAAAAAAGAAGATAGAACTGGTACAGGTACATGGAGTATTTTTGGTTATCAAATGCGCTTTAATCTTGAAGAGGGCTTTCCTTTAGTCACCACTAAGAAACTACATCTAAGGTCTATTATTCACGAACTGCTTTGGTTTTTACAAGGTGATACCAATATTAAATACTTAAAAGATAACAAAGTAAGAATATGGGATGAATGGGCAGATGATAACGGAGATTTAGGCCCTGTTTATGGGTCGCAATGGCGTTCTTGGAAGACACCTACAGGAGAGAGTATTGATCAAATTAGTAAACTTATACATCAGATAAAGCAAAACCCTGATTCAAGAAGGTTATTGGTTAGTGCTTGGAACCCGGCTGATGTAGACCAAATGGCACTTCCTCCTTGTCATACCATGTTTCAGTTTTATGTAGCCAATGGCAAACTTTCTTGCCAGTTATACCAGCGTAGTGCTGATGTATTTCTTGGTGTGCCTTTTAACATTGCTTCTTATGCTTTACTTACGATGATGATTGCCCAAGTTTGTGATTTACAACTCGGAGATTTTGTGCATACTTTTGGAGATGCACATTTATATTCTAATCATTTAGAGCAAGCTAAATTACAACTCAATAGAATGCCTCGTTCTTTACCTGTTATGGAGATCAATTCTTCTATAAAAGATATTTTTTCTTTCAGATATGAAGATTTTCAGCTTAAAAACTATGATCCTCATCCGCATATTAAGGCGGAAGTTGCTGTTTAAGCTAAAGAATTACTTCTCGCATTAATTATAAAAAAACTACTTAACAAGTTTTTTTAACAAATAATCTATAGCTATTATCTTTTGATTACCCAACAGCCATCTATAGCTAGTATAGTATACTTTCTATAAATTTATTATCATAAATCATCTTGCTTTCATAGTTGTTTTTTCCTTTTCATTGGGCAATTTATCCGTTTCATTGATTATTAGCTTTCCGACTATTGGTCGAATTAGTAAATTGGACTTATATTTAATATAATAGGTGAAAGACTTGTATTTACTATGGATTAAATAATGTTTACTAGATTAATACATAAAATTTAGTTTTAATAAAATCTTTTCATTTTTAAAGAACAATTTTATAAAACCGAATGTTAGTCGGTAAATAGATTTTCAG
>JBCDJE010000181.1:0-7644 GCA_038748185.1 Bacteroidota bacterium | reverse complement strand
GATTTTTTGCTTCCACTCTTCTGTAGTGATTTCAGCAAATTCTTTATAAGATAAGGATTTTTTATTTTCCATAATATTTTTTTAAAGTAGTGATATTAAATAATTTAACTAGGTTGCCTATTCACAGATTTCTCCTATCCACTTATCATCAATTTTCCCCAGTGCATTTATGTGGAAAACTGCACCTACTGTACAACCGTTTGGTCCTGTTGAATCAATTAAATACCTATAGTCGAAGCCAAAATCTATTGGCTTTCCTAAAATTTGTTGAATAAAAACAGTATCCGCTTCTGAATCTATTAGATTTAGCACGTTTTCAAGACTTACTAAGTCTTTATGTGTTTGATAATGCGTTCCATACATCTCAATATTACTTTTACTACATCCTAATAGAGGAAGTAGCATTAATATTAAGGAAGCTTTGAGGAGCATTTTCATATATTAATAGAGTTTATTCAAATTCACTGCTAAACTTCTTCTAAATCTCCTATAAGTCTTTTTAGTATTTTACTGGCAGCCACTGGAATTTTTGTTCCGGGACCAAATACCTCCATGACTCCTGCTTTAAATAAGAAGTCGTAATCTTTTGGTGGAATTACCCCACCAGCGACTACTTCAATGTCTTCTCTGCCAATCCTTTTTAATTCATTAATAAGTTGAGGAATGAGTGTTTTATGTCCTGCAGCCAGTGAAGATGCGCCGATTAAGTGTACATCGTTTTCGGCTGCTTGTTTGGCAACTTCTTCAGGAGTTTGGAATAAAGGCCCCACGTCTACATCAAAACCTAAGTCCGCGAAACTGGTAGCAATTACTTTAGCCCCGCGATCGTGACCGTCTTGCCCCATTTTCGCTACCATGATTCTTGGTCTGCGCCCGTCTAGTGTAGCAAATTGATCTGAAAGTTTTCTGGCCTCTGTAAAATTATTATCTGAAGCAGCTTCTTTTGAGTAAACACCAGAAATAGAACGAACAACAGCTTTATACCTACCAAAAGGTTTTTCCATTGCATTGGAGATTTCTCCTAAACTGGCTCTTTTCCTTGCAGCTTCAACAGCTAAAGCGAGTAAGTTTTCACTATCTTTATTCGGATCGTCTTCGTTTTTAGACTTTTTCTCTGCACAAATACTTAATGCATTCAAAGCGTCTTTTACTGCATCTTCATCTCTTTCTGCACGAAGTTTTTTCAACCTGTCTAGTTGCGATTGTAGAACTGCTTTATTATCTACTTCAAGAATTTCAAATTCTTTTTCATCTTCACTTAAATACTTGTTTACGCCAACAATTACATCCTTCCCTGCATCAATACGTGCTTGCCTTCTAGCAGCAGCTTCTTCAATACGCATTTTTGGGATGCCACTTTCAATTGCTTTTGCCATGCCACCCAATTCTTCTACTTCTTCCATGAGTTCCCAGGCGCGCCTAGCTAAATGATGGGTGAGGTATTCTACATAATAACTACCTCCCCAAGGGTCAATTACACGTGTTACGTCTGTTTCTTGCTGAATAAACTTTTGTGTATTTCTTGCTATTCGTGCAGAAAAATCAGTAGGAAGGGCAATCGCTTCATCAAAAGAATTAGTATGAAGCGACTGCGTATGTCCTAGTGCTGCTCCCATTGCTTCAATATAGGTTCTGGCAACATTGTTAAAAGGATCTTGTTCGGTAAGCGACCAACCGGAAGTTTGAGAGTGCGTTCTCAAAGCCATAGATTTGGCATTCTTCGGATTAAATTCTTTTACCAGTTTAGCCCACAAGAGCCTTCCTGCCCGCATTTTAGCAATTTCCATAAAATGGTTCATCCCAATTGCCCAAAAAAACGAAAGGCGCGGTGCAAATTGATCGATTTCAAGTCCTGCTTTTAATCCGGTTCTGATATATTCTAGCCCATCAGCTAGGGTGTAAGCCAACTCAATATCATTTGTGGCTCCTGCTTCTTGCATGTGATAACCACTAATACTAATAGAGTTGAATTTAGGCATGTAGCGAGAAGTATATGCAAAAATATCAGCAATAATTTTCATACTGGGCAAAGGCGGGTAGATGTAAGTGTTTCGTACCATGAATTCTTTCAGAATATCATTCTGAATGGTTCCACTCAGCATTTCCTTTTTTACACCTTGCTCTTCGGCAGCTACAATATAGAATGCCATAACAGGAATTACAGCACCGTTCATGGTCATGGAAACAGACATCTTATCAAGCGGTATTTGATCGAAAAGCACTTCCATATCTAAAATAGAGTCAATAGCAACACCGGCTTTTCCGACATCGCCAACCACTCTTGGATGGTCTGAGTCATAGCCGCGGTGTGTTGCTAAATCGAAAGCAACTGATAATCCTTTTTGCCCAGCTGCAAGGTTTCGCCTGTAAAAAGCATTGGATGCTTCTGCGGTACTAAACCCTGCATATTGCCTGATTGTCCACGGTCGCATCACATACATGGTAGAATAAGGGCCTCTAAGGAAAGGAGGAATACCTGATGCATAGTTCAGATGTTCAAAATGCCTTACATCTTCTTTAGAGAAAGCAGGTTTTACATTGACTTTTTCTGCTGTTTCCCAAGCATTCAAGCCAGAAGTATCTATTTTGGAGTTTTGCCTTTTGCCAGCATTGTTGAGTAATTGCTCAAAGCTAATGTCTTTAAAATTAGGTTTCATAAATCTGCGGGTAAATTTATCTTTTTGTGTAACTAATTTTATCTAAATATCTACATTGAAATCTTTAGTTCAAAAAACTAAGTAAAATACCAGCTGCAACTGCCGAACCAATTACACCTGATATATTAGGTGCCATAGCATGCATCAGTAAATGATTCGAAGGATCAGCCTTTAAACCTTCATGTTGTACTACCCTTGCACTATCAGGTACTGCTGAAACGCCAGCAGCTCCTACCAAAGGATTGATCTTACTACCTTCTTTTAGGAACATATTCATGACTTTAGCAAAAGTAATTCCTCCAGCAGTGGCAATAATGAAAGAGAGTGCTCCCAGTACAAATATTAAAATGGATTGTGGTGTAAGAAACACACTTGCCTGAGTAGACGCGCCAACGGTTACTCCCAATAAAATGGTTACAATATCAATCATACTATTTCTTGCAGTATCGGCTAGTCTTTTAGTTACTAAAGATTCTTTCAGTAAATTACCAAAAAAAAGCATACCTAGCAATGGGAGTGCACCTGGAGCAAGAAATCCTGTGAGCAACAAACCCAGAATGGGAAAAATCATTTTTTCTGTTTTTGATACTGTACGAGGAGGTTTCATACGAATGACTCTTTCAGCTTTTGAAGTAAGCAAACGCATGATTGGTGGTTGTATAACTGGTACCAGTGCCATATATGAGTAAGCAGCTATGGCAATAGGACCGATAAGGTTTTGGGTGTTATTAAGTCCGTTAGCTAATCTTGAAGAAATAAAAATGGCTGTTGGCCCATCAGCACCACCGATAATACCAATAGCTCCGGCTTCAGCTTGCTGAAAACCAAGGGCGATAGCTCCCAAAAAGGTAAGGAATATTCCTACTTGTGCTGCTGCTCCTAACAACATTAAGCGCGGACTGGAAATAAGGGTTGAGAAATCTGTCATCGCTCCAATCCCTAGGAAAATAAGGGGTGGATAGATTCCTTTTAATACACCTTGGTATAAATAATTTAGGACACTTCCTTCTTCATAAATACCTAGGTTGAGTCCTACGTTTTCTACAAATGGGATATTGCCAATAAGAATGCCGAAGCCAATAGGTACTAATAATAGGGGCTCATATTTATATCTAATAGCTAGGAAAATAAAGAATAAACCTATTAGCAGCATGATAATATGGCCGGGAGTAGCATTTGCAAACCCCGAAAATTCAAAAAATTTATTTAATCCATCCATGATTTTAACCTGATAATACTATCCACAGCTTAAACTGTAGTGATTTTATTATTGAATCAATCTTCGTTCAAAGTACTTTTGCGAGGTGTTATGAGCTGTGCTGTTTATTCAATTTCAATGAGTAATTGACCTTGAAGTACATTTTCACCTACTTGTACTTTGATACTTTTTACCTTTCCGTTGTTCTCTGCCAATACCCTGTTTTCCATTTTCATCGCTTCCATAATAAGGAGAGTATCTTCTTTTTTTACTTCATCGCCTTCTTTTATTGATAGTTCTAAGATTACACCAGGTAAAGGAGCATTAATCTGGCTTAGTGAAACTTTAGTGGCAAGTGGTTTAGGAGCTCCTACTGGTTTAGGTGTTTTTGCCCTTACTAATTTAGGCGTTTTGGTAGTTTTGATTTCCTTTTCAAGTTCAACTTCGTAAGGGGTGCCGTTTACTTCTACCTGAGCAATATTTTCTTCTAGTGCATTTATTTTTACATCGTAGGTATTTCCATTGATGCTAAATTTATAATTTTTCATGTTAGATTAATTTTTATCTGCTAGGAGCATCATTTATTCATCATTTGTGAACGCATTACGCTGTAAATTTTAGAGCTCCAAGGTGAATAATTTCGCGAAACTTTATTAATGGTAAGTTTAGTGAACTCTTCATCGTGCATTTCACTGAAATACAAATGTAAAGAAGTAGCTATAGCTGCATTTACCTCTCCGGGGACGTTTCTTTTGCTACTAACCGGTGGGTTTTCTTTCAATTTTTCGTTAGAAGCGGCCATGCGTTTTAGCAGATTGAGCACCCTAGGTAAATTATCGAAAATAAAGTAAAGCAATACCAGTGAAATAAAAACAATTAAGTATCCTATAAGCGCTATAAAAAGGCTATCTGCGTCAAGAGCTGAGAGATCAAATTTCATGTTTCAATTTTTATGTTTCGCGGGATTAACCGTGAAAGGTTAATTTGTTTTACAATGGTATATTGGCATGTTTTTTTGGCGGATTCACATCCTTCTTAGTTGCCAATGTTGTAAGTGCTCTAACAATTCGGAAGCGTGTATTCCGCGGTTCAATTACATCATCGATATAGCCATATTGTGCAGCTTCATAAGGGTTGGCAAACTTGGTTCTGTATTCTTCCTCCTTTTCGGTTATAAATTTTTCCCTTTCCTCATCTTCAGCGATTGAACGAAGTTCTTTAAAGTGTAATACCTCAATAGCACCTTTGGGTCCCATCACTGCAATTTCTGCAGAAGGCCAAGCGTAGTTTACATCACCTCTTAAGTGCTTTGAACTCATCACATCATAAGCACCACCATAAGCTTTTCTTAAGATGATAGTGATTTTTGGAACAGTAGCTTCTCCATAAGCAAAAAGTAATTTGGCACCGTGTAAAATAATGCCGCCATATTCTTGGGCACTACCCGGGAGGAAACCAGGTACATCAACCAAAGTGACTATAGGAATATTAAAAGCATCACAAAAGCGAACAAATCTGGCCGCTTTTCTGGATGCATCAATATCGAGTACACCCGCCAAATAGTTAGGCTGGTTCGCCACAATACCTACTGACATACCATTGAATTTAGTAAAACCTATTACTATATTTCGCGCATATTGCCTTTGTATTTCTAAAAACTCACCGTCGTCAGCAATAGAATAAATAATATCTTTTACATTGTATGGAATGTTGGCACTTTCAGGGATAATTTCGTTCAAAACATCTTCAAGCCTATCTATTGGATCATTACAAGGAGTGATAGGTGGTTCTTCTAGGTTATTTTGCGGTAAGTAACTTAGCAGTTTCCTTACAAGTAAAATACCTTCTTCTTCATTTTCTATTACGAAATGTGTTACTCCCGATTTGGTAGCATGTACTGTTGCTCCACCTAATTGTTCTGCTGTAATATCTTCACCAGTAACAGTTTTTGAGACTTTAGGTCCTGTTACAAACATGTAACTAGTTTTATCGGTCATCATAATAAAATCGGTGAGGGCAGGAGAGTAAACTGCTCCACCAGCACAAGGACCAAATATGGCAGAAATCTGAGGAATTACCCCAGAAGCCATAATATTGCGCTGGAAAATGTCTGCATAGCCGGCTAAGCTTCTTACACCCTCTTGAATGCGAGCGCCCCCACTATCATTTATTCCGATAAGGGGGGCGCCTACTTTCATTGCTTGGTCCATAATCTTGCAGATTTTATTGGCATAGGCTTTAGAAAGTGAACCTCCGAATACGGTAAAATCTTGGAAAAAAACATAAACCACTCTGCCGTCAATAGTACCATGACCAGTAATTACTCCATCTGAAAGATATTTTTGTTTATCTAGCCCAAAATCGGTGGTGTGGTGGGTTACGAACATGTCGTATTCTTCAAAACTGCCTTCGTCTAACAACATTTCTATGCGTTCTCGGGCAGTAAATTTTCCTTTGGCGTGCTGGGCCTCAATACGCTTTTCCCCTCCTCCCAGCCGGGCGAGGTTACGTTTTTCAATCAGTTCTTTTATTTTCTCGGTATTAGACATAATTATCGCTGTGGTCAGGATTTTTTTTCGCAAAACTCAGTAAGGGTGCCATGGGTAGACTTAGGGTGGAGGAAGGCGATATCGAGTCCTTCTGCGCCTTTACGTGGTGTTTCGTCAATTAATCGTACACCTGTTTCTTTTACTTTTTGTAAGGCTCCTTCAATGTTATTTACTGCAAAAGCAATGTGGTGCATGCCTTCGCCGCGTTTTTCAATAAACTTTCCTATTGGCCCGTTAGGGTCAGTACTTTCAAGCAATTCAATTTTTGTTTGACCTACTTGAAAGAAAGCTGTTTTCACTTTTTGATCTGTTACCTCTTCTATTTTATAACATTTTAGTCCGAGGGTTTTTTCATAGTAGCTGATGGAATCATCAAGATTTTTTACAGCAATTCCGATGTGCTCGATGTGGGTTGGGATCATAATATTTATCTATTTATTTCAGTTAGTAATTTCTTCATATCGCTTTCAAAGCTAGAAAGGTAAAAAAGATTAAGATATGACGAAAGTCAGGTGAATAAATGATTTAGTAGCAGAAAATACTTGTTTTCATTTGCTTATTCGGGTATATTAGTTTTTAAGTATTGTAGGGGTGAATGTATCTTTTCCACTTCTCTAAAAAAGTGGAAATTTTGTGATGAAAAGCAGGTAAATGTTTTATAAATGTAGAATATTGGCTACCCGTTATTCCGAAAAAGGCGAAATCTGTTTTCTAATAGCTGATAGGTCGCGTCGTTACTCTTGCTAGACGAGTAGAAGAATATTGGCTATACTTCGACATTCCGAACGCAGTCTTTAGTGAAGTGAAGGATGTTTGCAAGAGGCGTCTATAAGGCATCTATGCTTGGAAGCTGAAATCTCGTTTTACCGGGTTTGCAATTAGAAAATTTACTTCAATACGCTACATTGTATTTTGCTCCTTTTGCAAAAATTAAAGTGTATAATAGGCAGATCGCGTCGTTTTACTAGCTATTTAGGAGCTATATAGTCTTTTTCTTTTTTAACTGAATGATTTCTTTCCCTAAATCTTCATTTTTGTTTACTTCGGTTTGGAGTTCCCTACGTAATTTCATTTCTTTCTCCTTAGCATTCTTTCTATAATCATCCAATTCGGTATTGGCATTCTCGGCTTCTTTTTTCATTTCAGCAGTTATTCTTTCATTTTCTTTGAACCTACCGAAGCCTATTCCGATAATAGCAGCCAAGGCTAAAATGATGAAAAAATTAAAATATACATAACT
>JBCDJE010000180.1:0-7665 GCA_038748185.1 Bacteroidota bacterium | reverse complement strand
TTTCTATAAGCAATATTTATTTAACAACGCTTACCCAAATAATAACATACTTATTCTTGTGCTATTTTACATCTAGCAGCCCTAACTAAAGGCTTCTTTATATTGACAATTATTTACTATTTTCGCCCTGATTTATATCCGATAGCTTTAATTTTTTTATCGAAAGGATGATGCGAGAATTTAGTAAAATCAATAATATTTGTGGCTGGTTTGTTTTTTTAGTTTCAGCAATTGTATATATCATTACTTTAGAAGAGACAGCCAGTTTTTGGGATTGTGGAGAATTTATCGCTGTTTCTTATAAACTAGAAGTCCCACATCCTCCTGGTGCACCACTTTTTTTGCTGTTAGGTCGCATGTTTTCTTTCTTGGCGATGGGTGATGTTGAAATGGTGGCTTACTGGATTAATGTACTTTCAGCACTTTCCTCAGCTTTTACTATCCTTTTCTTGCACTGGACCATTGTATTGCTAGGTAGAAAAATAATTAAACCAGAAAACGGCAATTATACCCAACCACAGTTAATTGTTCTTATGGCTGCTGGTATTGTAGGATCGCTGGCTTATACTTTTTCAGATTCTTTTTGGTTTTCAGCAGTTGAAGCAGAAGTTTATGCACTTTCTTCATTATTTACAGCTTTTGTTTTTTGGGCGATACTTAAATGGGAGCTCATAGAAGAACGTACCTATGCTGATAAATGGCTGATTATGATTACTTATGTGATGGGACTTTCTATTGGTGTTCACTTACTTAATTTGGTTACAATCCCAGCACTTGCACTTATCATTTATTACAAACGATACAAGGAGACTACAATTGCAGGTCAATTAGCTGCTATGGCAGCAGGAGGCATGGTAATCATCGGTATCATGTATTTTGTAATTCCAGGCTTGCCTTCTATAGCCGGTTGGTTTGAAATTCTTTTTGTTAACTCTTTTGGCTTACCTTTCGGCAGTGGTATTATCTTTTTTGTGATTTTATTAATTGCTGCAATTGTTTATGGTATCCGTTATTCAGAAAAAAACAAAAAGGAAGTGCTTAACATAGTTATGTTGAGTTTAACTTTTATTTTAATTGGTTATTCCTCGTATGGTATAATTCCTATTCGCTCTAATTACAACACCCCTATTGACGAGAATAACCCTGAAGATATTATTAGCTTCGTACGCTATTTAAAGCGTGAGCAGTACGGTGATAGACCCCTTATTTATGGTCAAACTTATGATGCTCAACGCGTAGATGTAGAAGTAGGCGCTCCTATTTACAGAAAAGCTGAAAGCAAATATGAAATTTACGACTATCGCAGTAAGCCTGTTTACGATGCTAAGTCTAAAATGATTTTGCCTAGAATTTACAGCCAACAACCTGGGCATCCTGACTTATACCGAAATTGGATAGGTCTTGGACCCAATGAAAAACCTACACTGGTAGATAATTTTAAATACATGTTTATTTACCAATTCGGACACATGTATTTCAGATATTTTATGTGGAATTTTGCCAGCAGAGAAAGTGATGATAAAGAAGCTGGCTGGCTTATGCCGTGGGAAGATATTGGTGTGGATTTACCTGAGGATTTAGCGCGTAATAAAGCCAGAAATAATTTTTACATGCTGCCACTCATTTTAGGCATTTTCGGGCTAATATTTCATTATAAAAAAGACCAAAAGAATTTCTGGGTTTTATTACTATTATTTTTCCTTACAGGTCTAGCATTAGTGCTCTATCTCAATTCCCCTCCGGTTGAGCCGCGAGAAAGAGATTACATCTATGTTGGTTCATTCTATGTATTTACCATCTGGATAGGTTTTGGTGTTCTTGGTATCTACGACGCATTAAAGAAAGTAAGTTTCAATCATATTATTGCTACTATCTTAGGGCTCATTATTCCAGTTATTATGGCTGCGGAGGGTTGGGACAATCACGATCGATCAAACCGTTTTCACTCTATTGACCAGGCCAAAAATACACTACGCAGTTGTGCACCTAATGCGATTTTGTTTACAGGAGGTGATAATGATACTTTCCCATTATGGTATGTACAAGAAGTAGAAGGCTTTAGAACCGATGTACGTGTAGTAGTATTGAGTTATTTTAGCACAGATTGGTACATGGAACAAATGCGCAGACCTGCCTATGAATCCGAGCCTTTGCCTATTTCTATGAAACCCGAAAATTATCTACAAGGTAAAAATGACTATGTGCCACTTGTAGAAGACCCTAACATGAAAGATCGGGCAGTTAATATAAAGTCTTATATCAAACTAGTAGACAAAAATGATCCTAGGGTATTGGTTCCTTTACAAGATGGTTCTTTTACAGCGAAATTGCTCACTAAGAATTTTGTATTAGATATTAATAAAAATGAGGTACTTCAGAAAGGATTTATTCCAAAAGGCAAAGAAGACAGAGTAGTAGATAAAATGACTTTTAGAATTAAGGATAATGCTACAGCTATTTTCAAAAATGACCTGGCTATTCTGGATATTTTAGCTACTAACAATTGGGAAAGACCTGTTTACTTTAATAATACCTCACAAAATACCTCAAACCTCGATATAAGGCCTTGGCTCCAATTAGAAGGCATGGCATTTCGACTTATGCCTATTCGTACTAATGGAAATGGAGAAGTAGGAGAACCCAATATTGAAGTAATGCGGGAAAATATGAGTCAATTTGAGTTTAGGGGTTTTGAAGATCCTACAGTTTATCACGACGAAGAGTATAGGAAATTTGGCTCAAATACGCGCAACTCTTATGCAAGGCTTGCGAGGGCATTATATGATAGAGGAGACAAAGAAGCTGCAAAAGAGGTGTTAGATGAAGCGATGGAAAACATCCCTGATAAAAGTATCCCATACAGCTTTTTTACCAGTCGTTTTGTGGAAATTTACTACCTACTGGGTGAAAAAGAAAAAGCGCAAGAGATTGCCGGAGTGATGGAAAGAAGGGCAACCGAATTTATGAATTACATGGAACAAACCGGCAAATACGATGAGACTTTATATAGGAACGCTATGCTTTTCCCAACAGCTTTAGCCGATATTTATCGAAGACTTTCCATTACTACAACAAATAAAGAAAGAACATTACAGCAACAAGGAGGAGAAGATATCAATTTGGAAAGCCAACAAGCGGAGTTGAAAAAAATAGAAGAAGAGAAAACATTTTACATGCAAGAATTTGAGAAATATGACCAAATGCTTGAGCAATATCGTGGTAAAATTAATGCTTTGAGGTAGTAAGGTGAGGTTTATCTGTTTTTGTTGAGTCGTTAAGCTGTAAAGTCAGTTCTTATTACACCTTAATGATATTCGTTCAAGTCCTCAGTTCTAGTTGGGATATATTATTGTAATTCGTCTAATTCTACTAAAAGCTATTGCAGATCATTCAATCCTACGCCACTCAAGACGCTCAGAGGAAGCTATAATGATGTACTAATGGAGCAGCCGAAAGCCACAAAAGGCTTGTTACCTTTTATCAATAGTAAATTGAGTTCTGTATCCTTGTAAATTTAAAACATAGTTATTGATTTACTAGGAAGAATTCTAGGAATAAGCGTTTTATCCACCATCAAATAATAGATTAGCTAGAAATTATTTTCTATAGGATTTATTATCTGAATTACGATGAGCTTTGCTGATTACATTTTTTGTTTAACAAGGACAGGCTGCTTATACAAAGCTTTGCAGCCAAGAAAATAGAATACATAAATGCCAATAGCCACTAACAAAGCAGAATTTGGTTGTACTTGAGCAAAAAATAAAAACATAGTACCTGATAAAATTGCTTGTATAGCTATTAATATGAGCGTGGCTTGTAAATGGCTCAACTTATGTGACAGAAGAATGTGGTGGATATGATTTTTATCTGGAAAAAAAGGAGATTGCTTTTTAATAATTCTAATCATCATTACCCTTAATAAATCAAAGAGAGGAATACCCATTACGGCAATGGCAACAAAGGGCGCATTCTTGATGTATATTATTGATTTAGGAGGCAATTCATTTGAAGTTATAAATTTGATCGCTAGAACACCAATGATTAAACCAATAAACATAGAGCCTGCATCTCCTAAAAATATTTTTTGGCTCTTTGAAAAATTAAATTTCATAAAACCTATTAAGCTCCCTGCTAAGGCAAAAGCAAAAATAGCATAACTACCATAATCAGCTAGGGTAAACCAAATACCAAAGGTAATCGCAGCTACAGCACCTGTGCCACTTGCGAGTCCATCAATACCATCAATAAGATTATAAGCATTTACTGCAACTAATAATGTGAAAATAGTAAAAATATAACCTATCCATGGATGTAGATCATATATACCCATGATACCAAAAAAGTAATCCATGTGTAAATCAGCATTAAAAACAACCAGAATAACAGCCATCAACTGACCCATAAATTTCTTTTTGGGGTCAAGTATTAGCATATCATCTTTTATACCTGTAAAAAAAATAATCAAACCCGCAGCAATTATTGCCGGTAGCCCACTTACAGCATTCATATTCCCCCATAAGCAAATACTAATGATAGATGCTGAAAAAACGGCTACCCCGCCCATAGTGGGAATTGGTGCTTTGTGAGAACTGCGACTATTTGGATTATCAACTAAATTTTTAGCCAAAGCAACACTTCTTATAGCTGGAATACTAATAATGGCTACACCCCAAGCAAAAAAAGGTACTAACAGATAGTCGAAATAAGAGATTGTTCCTTTATCTGCTATCCCAAGAAAAAAGCAAAGCATTACTAATAAAGGCACTAAATACTTTTGTGCATAATGTACGAAAGAAAACTGGTGAATCTTACGCAAAGGTTTTAAAAGCCTAGTATAAGGTTTTGGCTTTAAGTTATTTTTTTTCCAAGCTAATTTATCTTCACGATTAGCTTTTAAGCGATTCTTCAGATTTTTAGTACTGGCACCTCCTATTCGCATCTTTACCAGAGGTTTTTCAATATATGCTGAAGGTAATTTATTTTTATGGAGATAACGGAGCATAAGCTCATAATCAGCAGCAGTCTTTAAATCGGTATCGTAGTGCCCTAACTGTTCGTAGCAATCTTTCTTCACAAAAAAAGTTGGATGTGGAGGCATCCAACCATATTCAAAAGCTTTTGGCTTTAATGAACCAGCCTTCCAAGTACGAACTACATTATTTTTGTTTTCTCTGTCAATAAAAATCAGGTCTCCATACGTGCAGGAGACCTCTGGGTTAGTAAATGCTTTGATGATATCACTTACGACTGTGGGTGAGTAAAACATATCATCGGCGTGAAGGATACCAATTACATCACCGGTTGCCTCCCTGATGCCTTTATTTAAAGCATCATAAATCCCATTATCCTGTTCTGAAATGACTTTATCTAGGTATTCATGATATCCTCCTAATAGATCGAGTGTGCCATCCGTAGAAGCACCGTCTACAATGATGTGTTCTATAAGCGGGTAATCTTGTGATAAAACAGACTCTATGGTATCAATTATGGTGTCTGAGTTATTATAAACTGCTGTAATGATAGATACTTTCACTTATCAGTCTTTTAGTGCTAATTTCAATAATGGTAGTTGGTGGTAGTAAGGATATGTTTATTAAAAAATCAGGGAAATGCGAATAAAGCTCAAAAAATTATACAATTACTTGCAAAAATCTTGCACTTAATGGTACTTATGTTTCATTTTTTTAAATATTATATTGCTAACAATAGATAGTAGCTAAAGGTATAAATAAGTTACAAAAAATAAGAATGAAAGATGATATTGTTTATGTAAGTTTTAAATAGTTTTTAAAGCTTTTTATTAGTTATTTAAAATTAAAAATTATGTAAAACCCCAAATTTGGTGGTTTTTATTATCAACTAAAAAATACTAGAGCAATAATTAAGCGTAATATTTGCCAAGTAGGATAAATAATATTGCATTCAAATGCTTGCTTAAATAAAAGGCTATCGGGATTTCATTTTACTAATGGTACAAAGAAATTGTAATAAATATAGGCATTTTATAGAACTCTTTTACGCTTCTCTTTTGCAGGATTACCTTGGTATATGGTATAAGACTCCAAGTCTTGTGTAGCTACTGAATTTACGGCTAATATACTATGGGAATAGCAAGTAACTCCAGGACAAACTACAGCTTTAGCACCTATCCAAACACCTTGTTCCAATTTTATATTACCTATAATAAGATCGAAAGTAGTTTTTTTGTAATTATGACTACCACATAATAACATAGCTCCTTGCGATAAACAAACATGATCTTCTATTACAATATCAGTTAGATTATCGATCCATACATTTTCACCAATCCATACATGATTCCCTATTGTTAAATGCCACGGGTATTTGATATTTATCGCTGGCTTTATCACTACTCCTTGACCTACCTTAGCCCCAAATAATCGCAGTAGGACTACTTTTAACCCACTTAGTGGGTTAAGCGGATTGATAAAGAAAAGTGCATTAATAAAATACCAGATGATTTGCTTAAGCTTAGAAGCGCCAGGTTGGTACCAATCATTTTTAAATGAGGAAAGATCAACGATAGAAGTTGACACGGTTTGCTTTTAAGTTATAGAGCAACAAAACTAAATTTCCTTAAATAAACGAAACCTCAAATAAAAAAATCTACTTGTACCCAACCCATTGCCTTCATCCATCTGTACCCCCAAAAGCCAGCCTAAAGCAACTCCTGCAACATTTAAGATGATATCATCTACATCAAGGAGCCCCACTTTGAATAAGTATTGTAGTGATTCAGCAAATAGACTAAGGAAAAAAGCACTAAGTAACAAAATATGGCTTGTCCTAAGACTAGCAAAACTTATAGGCATAAGCAAACTCAGTGGAGTAAACAGAAATAGATTCCCAAAAAAGATTCGTGAAAAGCTTTATTGAAAATGCCAACTATATTTTGTGTTACTGTATTTAATCATACACTCAAAAGATTGATACGTATTGCCAAATGGAACTATTTGAACCCTAGCTTCTGAAGAATTCTGCATTTTTCTGGCAGGATGAAAGAACCAAAGTCAACAGAGAATAAATACATAAACAATTATGAGAATAATAGACCATGCTTAGTACACTTTAGTTTTACTCATTTAATCATCATTTCAAAGGCTTTTAAAATTCTGTTATATCTTTTCAAATAGAAGATTAATTGAAACTTTTTAATTCTTTCTGTCAAACTGCAAAAAGTAGCCTTCTAGCGAATGGGCATATCTAATTAAAAAAATTAAATTGATCACTTGCATGATAAGATATTAACAAACAGTATATTTAGTGAAATTTTAATAGTAAAATCTATTTATAATACATTAACAATGTGGGAAAAACTCAAAATCACAAAACTAATAGATACTCCTTGGCTAAAAGTGAAAGATGTATCTTTTAAAAAACCTAATGGCCACATCATTGAACCATATTTCATATTAGAATTTCCTGATTGGGTTAATATAGTTGCTATAACTAAAAAAAAAGAAGTAGTATTGACTAAGCAATATAGACCAGGAATTAACAAAACCATTTTAGAACTTCCTTCTGGTTGGATTAATAAAAATGAAGAACCAGCTAAAACAGCCAAAAGAGAGTTATTAGAAGAAACTGGTTACTTTGCAGAAAATATAATTTTTACGGGTAAAGTTTCCCCCAATCCTTCTT
>JBCDJE010000179.1:0-7676 GCA_038748185.1 Bacteroidota bacterium | reverse complement strand
TTTTGATTTCTGAATACTCAAAAAATTTAAAAACATTCAGGGACTCACATAAACTTTAACATTACTTTTTGTATGAATTTGGAATGACGAAAATTCATGTTCGTTTCAAGTTAATCTTCTTCCTCAGTATCAGCTATAATTTTTTGCGCATGAGAAATAATATACAACATCTCTGTTGCAATTTTTTTGCAAAGTTTGTCATAAGTTTTTTGTTCGTGTTTTGTACCATCTACTTTCCTAGGATCATCATAAATCATAGAAACTTGTAGATGAGTACCCGCTTCTAAATTAAGTTTTTTTTCTGCTTCAGGACACGTGATTACGGCACAAAAATTTTCTTTTGGATTCTCCTTAGCTGTTATTCGCTTTGAATAGAATGTACCAAGAGGTTGATTCTGAACTGCAGAAATGATATAGTGAGGATTTTTACCTTTAGTTTCTTTATTAATTAATAAACCAGCTTTTTTTAAGCTTTGAATTACAGCTTTGTGAATAGAAGAGCCCTCTGTCCCTCCTGAGTAAAACAGTAAATGATCGACAGAATAATAAAGTGCTGCAACTTGTGCCCAGATCTGGCAAAATTGACTTCGTCGAGAATTGTGTGAACACACAAATACAAAACGTATATTTCTGCCAGCCATAATTGCAGGCAAAATCAACTCTGAAACCAACCCTAATGATTGCTTTCTTCGCTTAGGAATTGATTCAAATTCTTTGGCTCTTTCCTGAATATAATTGAATAACGGCGTATTCTTTTTCAACATATTCCTTATTTTTTTCCTTATCTGCTATATCGGATAAATTACTATCAAATATTTCATCGATAAGTTTTGCTGTTACATCAGGATAGTTAACTTTTATAAACTGACCGTGTTGTATCCAGTCTTCAATATCATTAAGATTTTTCTTTTTAAGAGACTTAATAACCGGTATGCCCATTTGAGCAAGTGCTGCCGCATTACAATGCTGCTCATATTGCTTTTTCATGGGTAAAACCATCAATTTTTTTTCTAAATATAAAGCTTCTGCAGGAGTTTCAAATCCGGCTCCGCAAAGCACACCTTCGCAAGATACTAAGCTTTCAACAAATTTTTTATTATTGATAGGCTGTACATATAAATTACCTTGCCTGTAAGCATTTTTATTGTGTTTTGAAAAAACCTGCCATTTAACTTCTTTAATTTTTTTTAGTTTTTTTACTAAGTACGTATCGTCAAATGCAGGGAGATAAACCGTATAATGACCTTCATTAGTTGGGGTTTGCTGTCTTATTTCTTTTCTAATAACGGGCGTTGAAATGTTTGTATCAAAACAATCGAAATGAAAGCCGTATTTGATTTTACTAGGCGCATAGTATTTCAATACCATTTTCCCCATTAAGTCCTCCTCTTGAGGTTTAGGGGCTTTTTTTGATAGTATGGCACTTTGATGGCTGAGGGAAACACATGGTGTTTTACTAAAAAATGATGCCCATGCAGTAACTGGTTCAAAATCATTGATTACTAAATCGTAATCTTTTACAGGAACTTTCTTTACTTCTTTTAATAAACTAAAAACTCTAAAATCTTGGAAGGTTTTTACAAAATCGATTCCTCCTTTTTTACCAAAGGTAAAACCCATACCATGCATTTTATATTTTATGGTGTACGGAAGTTGCACTTCGGCTTGGGAACCACTTACCAATATATCCACTTCTCCTTTCTGCTGTAATAACGGAATTACGTCTTTAGCCCTGCTAAGATGCCCGTTACCAGTACCTTGAACTGCATATAAAATTTTCATAGTTAGTTATTTCAAGCAATATTTTATGTGACGTTTCACATGATACTTCATATGACATTTAATGAGACATTTCATGCGATAAATGTTAGTTCTTTTTTTAGGTTGTTAAATAGCGCTTGTTTATCGAGCATTATCATCTCATCATCAGCAGGTAATAATGATTTATCTTCAACAAAATGGTATAGTGACCAGCTTCCATCACAATACTCCAGTGCAGATAGGTTTTCAACCCAATCCCCTGAATTAAGGTAAGTCACTGTTCCTTTTTCAGTATTAATCTTTTTAATTTCAGGTTTATGAACATGCCCACAAACAACATAATCGTATTGGTTGGCTATAGCAATTTCGGCTGCAGCAAGCTCAAAATTATTGAGATATTTCACTGCGCGTTTTACACTATCCTTAATTTTTTTTGAAAGGGAAACTTTTTTCCTTCCTAAAATTTTCTCCCATACAAAATTTACCATCCCATTTATCAAAATAAGAAAGTCGTAGCCTATCGCTCCTAATTTGGCTATCCACTTCGCATGTTGCATGGTCACATCAAATACATCACCATGGAAAAACCAAGCTTTGCTACCATTTAAATGTAACAGCAGCTTATTTTCAATGCTAAAGTTGCCCATTTGTAAACCGGCAAACTTTCGCATCATTTCATCGTGATTCCCGGTGATATAATGGACTGAAACGCCTTGGGTGAGTAAAGAAGTGATGTGCTTAATCACCTTCATGTGTGACTTAGGCCAATAATTTTTTTTGAATTGCCAGATATCAATAATATCGCCGTTCAATACTAAAATTCTAGGCTCAATGCGTCTCAGGTACTGTAACAACTCTTTTGCCTTACATCCATAGGTTCCCAGATGTAAATCGGAAAGGACTAAAACATCAACTTTTCGTTTTTGAGGCTCCATAAGTGATGACTTTATCAACTTATAACAGTACTTTCAAAAACAACCTACTTTCTGCCAACTACCTGAGTACTGAAAATCAACAATTGCATAGTCGATTTACAAATATAGACAGCGACTTTAAGTAAAAGTTTAACTAATAATGAATAAACAATTGATTTTTATGAAATAAACCACTAGATACATGAAATAAAACAAAACAAATGAATAGCATTGTTCATAATTTCGAAACAATAAAAAAGCACCACAGCGATAAACTATGGTGCTTTTAAGGGTAACTAACTTTATGATTTAAATATTCTTTCCAGGGAAATAAGCAACTTCACCCAATTGCTCTTCAATTCTGATTAACTGGTTGTATTTAGCCATTCTATCAGACCTAGAAGCAGAACCTGTTTTAATTTGTCCTGTATTAAGTGCTACCGCAAGATCAGCAATTGTATTATCTTCGGTTTCGCCAGATCTATGTGACATTACACAAGTATAGCTATTTGTTTTTGCCAGGTTAATAGCACTGATTGTTTCAGATAAAGTGCCTATTTGGTTTACTTTAACTAATATAGAATTGGCAACTGATTCATCAATACCTCTTTGAAGCCTTTTCACATTAGTTACAAAAAGGTCATCACCTACCAGTTGAACTTTATCGCCTACTTGTTTCGTAAGCTCTGCCCAACCTGCCCAGTCATCTTCATCCATACCATCTTCTATCGATTTGATAGGGTATTTATCTGTCATTTGTTTAAGATATCCTGCCATATCTGAGCCACTTAATTTTTCACCGCTCGACTTATGGAAATGATATGCTTTTTCATCCTTTAAATAAAACTCAGAACTGGCAACATCAAGTGCTATCATCACGTCATCCCCCGGCTTGTAACCAGCCTTTTCTATCGCTTGTAAAATTACTTCAATGGCTTCATCATTAGAGCCTAAATTTGGTGCAAATCCACCTTCATCACCTACATTGGTTGACATCCCTTTCGCCTTTAATACACTTTTTAAATGGTGGAAAACCTCTGTTCCCATTTTTAAAGCATGGGTAAATGTCTCACCACCTACCGGCATAATCATAAATTCTTGGAAATCTATAGAGTTATCAGCATGGCTTCCTCCATTAATAATATTCATCATTGGTACAGGAAGTGTGTTAGCACTCACCCCACCCACGTATCTGTAAAGCGGTAAATTTACTTCTAACGCAGCAGCTTTAGCAACAGCAAGCGAAACTCCTAAAATAGCATTAGCCCCTAGTTTCGATTTATTTTCGGTACCATCAAGATCTAAAAGTAGCTTATCAATATAATTTTGTTCAAAAACAGGCATGCCTATTAATTCTTCAGCAATTGTTTCATTTACATTGCTTACTGCTTTTAATACGCCTTTTCCCATATAAGCCGACTTATCACCATCTCTTAACTCTACTGCCTCATGCACTCCGGTAGATGCTCCCGAAGGGACTGCAGCCAGCCCTATGTTACCATTATCGGTATGAACTTCTACTTCAACAGTAGGGTTACCTCTTGAATCGAAAATTTGTCTCGCGTGGATGTTGTGGATAAAACTCATCTTAAAAATTTTGTTTAAATCTTCTATATTTATGATTCAAAGATATAGATTATTTTGAAGCATGCTAAGCATTCATTTAAAGATATGATGAATTATTTAGATGATTCTTTGCTGTAAAAAACATGATCTAAATCATCTGAAAATCATAGAAAAAATACTACCCTTACCTTTTTCAGAATAAACCTTTAAAGTGCCATTGTGCAGATTCATAATGTTTCTTGAAAGGCTTAGTCCAATGCCTGAACCTTCTTCTTTAGTAGAATAAAAAGGGATAAATATTTTATTGAGTTTATCGGTATCTATGCCCATTCCATTATCTATCACTTGCAGTACTTTTTCATTTTCTCGATTGAAAGCTTTCAAAATAATCTTGGGCTTTATTGTATTATTCAAAGCATGTATTGCATTCTTAATCAAGTTGATTAATAGTTGTTCTATTAAATGTTGGTCTGCAAATATTTCGTTTATATCTGCTGCTATGTCAATAGAAAGGTTAACTGCATATTTTTGCATATCTGCTTCTAATAATTTTTTAACTGATTTAAACAATAGTGAAATTTGCAGACGGTCTTTTTTAGGAATAGGTAACCGAGTGAGTTTTCGATAATCCTCTACAAAGTGCAACATACCTTCGCTTCTTCTTAAAATAGTTTGCAAAGAAAAATAGATGTCTTCTATTTGCTGGTCACCAAGCGCAGTAACTTTTTTTGTATTTCCCTTTTCATCTTCTAATAACATTAATATGGTTTCTGTAAGAGAAGATACAGGTGTGAGGGAGTTCATAATCTCGTGCGTAAGAATACGAATAAGTTTATTCCAAGCCTCTAATTCTTTTTGCTCAATCTCAGTATTAATATCTTGTAAAGTAATGAGAATATAAGGCTCATCTATCAAATAAATAGGCATCACATTTATGGCAAGACTTCTAATACCTTTTCTATCTGAATACTCTAGTAATTTATTTCCACCTTCTTGTATAATTGATACAGCTTTAGCAAATCGTACATTTTTTTGTTTTAAATGTTCCCAATTTTTTAATTTAGGCACCTCAAGTAAACGGCCTGCCGCTTCATTCATCAACACAATTTCCTTATCTTTTTTTACTGAAATGATACCTATACCAATTTGAGCAACAATAATTTCTAAAAATTGGAACTGGGCTTCTTTCTCAATCTTCACTTGTTTGTAAGAAGTGATTATTTGGTCGAAAGATTGGTCGAGTGATTTAAAAGTCTTTCCTAGTTTGTGAGAAGTAAAGTTTACAGTATAGTCTGCGTGCTTAATTGCCAGTAAAAATTTTTCCAACTCTCTGTTTGTGCGATTTATATAATATAGAAGGTCAAAAACCTGAATAGTAATTATGATACATAAAATAACCTGATTGAAGAACAGGGCATTATCGCCAAAAATGGTAGTTAGGATGAATAAGGTAGTAAAGAGAAATACGATTCTCACAACTACCTGAAAGGAAAATTTATGGTAAAACATGTGATGTGGAAATTAAGCTGCAAAGCTTTTTATAGTGTACCCTTTAATTCAATACCTTTTACAATTCAGCAAAACTACTTATTTAGTATGCTTAACGTAAAAAGTTTTTACTTAACTTCTATCTTTTTAAACTAGATTTAGCTTTTACAGCTGTCACTTCAGCAATACATCTAAATCCCAGCCACGGCTCAGGCTTTATAAATTTTAAATCATTTTTTATTTTACATTTCTCAAGAGGATGCATCCAACTTCCTCCTTTGGCATATCCTTTTTCCATAATTATTTCAGCTACATTTCCTATCATATTTAGTATGCCAAACTCATTAGGTAAACCTGAATCAACACTTACAGTCGCTTTTAATTCATCTCGAATAAACTCTGGCTTATTTCGGTTATAATTAATATGAGATAGTTTTGATTTTGCATATTTTTTATATTTCATATATTCTTCCTTTCGCTCATTAGATGAAATGAGTGAGTCTTGAATATTTACATAATCCCAATAATATTTACCAAAGTACCAATACTTTTTCCACGAAATCATTTCTGGTGGTTTCCCTTCTATTTCTTTATATCCATAAGGATATTCTGATAAGTCTAAATTACATCTAGCGGCATATTCCCATTCTGATTTAGTTGGTAATCTATACTTTACACTAAAATGATTCTTATTATTTAAATTGGCATTTATATACTTTGATACTATTTTAGAACGCCACTCACAATATAACGATGCTTGCTTATATGAGATTCCGACTACTGGATAATGTCTGAATGCAGGATACCTCAAGTAGTTATCAAATTCTGAATAATGTTGATTGTTTCTGGGAAATTCTTCCCAGATCGATGAGTCAAGAAGGCATAGGCTTTGAAAGTAATCGCTAGAGTCAGAAATATAATGTAAGAACTCTAACCAATGAATATTGGTAACTTCAGTTACATCAATAAATAAATTTTCGTATAACCAGATACCATCTGGTGGTTTGGGAATTTGTTTATTCCTTTTTTGACCTATTGCATCAATAAAAGACAAGAAAATACAAATGAATATAATCTTTATCATTTAGTAGCAGATATTTAGGATAATTAATAACTCTCTCTACTGGTTATTTTTATATTAATATGATGTGAAATATTGCATATAAGAACAAAAAAAACATCCATACATTAAGGTTTTTGTTTCTTCTCCTGAAAATCGATTAGATGACCCATTACATCTTTTTTGGTAGTAAGGTAGCGGATATTATCTTTATTAGGTTCAATAATTAACGGAATACGCGCATACACTTCTATCTCGCTCTCTTCCAGTGTTTTTATCTTTTCAGGATTATTGGTCAACAGCTTAACCGATTTTACCTCTAAATCTTTCAAGATTTCTACAGCAACGGAAAAATCTCTTTTGTCTACTGCGAAACCTAGTTTTTCATTTGCTTCAGCTGTATCTAAACCTTGGTCTTGTAAGACATATGCACGCAGTTTATTCAAGATACCAATCCCTCGCCCCTCTTGTCTTAAATAAATA
This sequence comes from Bacteroidota bacterium, assembly GCA_038748185.1. Lineage (GTDB taxonomy): Bacteria > Bacteroidota > Bacteroidia > Cytophagales > Flammeovirgaceae > Chondrinema. The sequence continues at coordinate 404 of JBCDJE010000179.1, read as the reverse complement.
ACAACACCACCTTCTTTACCAATTATTTCCAAAGATCTCTTCAGTTGTGGGCCACAATCACATCGGTGAGAACCTAAAATATCTCCGGTAACACATTCTGAATGGATGCGAACATAAACTGGCTTAGTAAAATCTGTATTATGGCTTACAAGGGCAAAATGAGGTATATAATCATCTGGTTGGTCAGCATAACCAATCATTTTAAAATGTCCTTCATTAATGGGAATCTCTGCTTCCGCCTGTCTCTTCATAAAAAATTATTCGTATTATCGGTACCTGTTTCACCGAGTACATTGATCACAATGTTTAAAAGATCAAACAACTGTTTTAAAAATTTTATAAATCTAGCTTGTAGTTTTTCATACACCTAAGAATTTTTTGGACGAAAAGGTTTAATTACTTTT
>JBCDJE010000178.1:0-7687 GCA_038748185.1 Bacteroidota bacterium | reverse complement strand
CCTATCTCTAGTAATACCACGTTTTTGCTGTTTCTCTAGTTTGATCAATTGGTCGGGGGTATCTGATATAAGTTCAGAATAATTGCATCTTCTCATAGTAAAAAGAACATAATACCTGATTTTTAATTCATATTGGTATAATTAGGAAGATAGCTGCATATTATACAGCGACCGCAATCGTCCTCGCTGTGATGCCAGGTGTTAATTTAATAATATCACATTACTTAAGTAAATTGAAATTTTCAAATGTATTTATATGATGTATTTTTTTTAATAATGATCAAACTTCATTATTCCACTACAATTTTTCTAGAAACCTCTTGGAAAGCATTTTTAAGTTTGATCAGATATACCCCTTTTTGCCAGTTTCGTACATCTATCGCTTCATTGATTTCTCCTGATACTTCCTTAGAGAATATCTTTTTCCCACTCATATCCATTATTTCCAAGCCAGTTTTTAGAGCGGATGAACCAGATAAAGTGATATGTAACTCTTCTGCTACTGGATTAGGATAAATACTTGTTTTAACAAGGTTTATATTATTCTCTTGCTCAGCGACAAATCTTCCATTTGTTGAAAATTTACCAAATACATTTGAAAAGGGAGGATTAGTTGGATTTTTAAAATCATCAGAACCAGGTGGTCTATTAGTTGCATAAGGCTTAAATTTTGCTAAAAATGCATCTGAAACATAATATTCTGGATTGCTTCTTTCATTTTGATGTCCACTTTGTGATATACCTTCAAAACTATAAGTTAACCCACATATATAAATATTTGCAGAAATATCAGTAGTAATTCCCTTTGGAGTATCATTATTATTACCTCCATAATAAGTACCCCATTGTCTTTGTCCATTGTTATTGAATCGTACGAGATACCCATCAGTACTTCCATTATAACTTTGATCTATTCCTGAATTAGTGGCGATACTTGCTACACTTGAAGTCGATCCAGTTAGAAAAACATCACCGTGTTTATTAACAGTTATTCGAGTATTTGCTTCACTACCTGATCCGCCATAGTAGGTTCCCCATTCCCTTACACCTAAAAAGTTAAACTTTACTAGAAAAGCATCTCCTGCAGCTCCTCCACTATACGACTCATCATGCCCGTTAAAAGCAATCGTCTTATCACTTTGGGTTAGTCCAGCAAGATAAATGTTTCCATTTAAGTCAGTAGCCACCGACTGACCTTCATCTTTTTCACTTCCTCCATAATAAGTACACCACTTTAAGTCCCCATCGTTATCGAATTTAGCTAAAAATGCATCGGTTTTTCCAGCATATAATACATCATGTGCATAAGAGTGTCCTAAAAAAGGGCTTTCTGTATTGCCTGCTATAAATATATTCCCAAAATTATTTGAACAAATGGAATATGCTCTATCATCACCAAGTTTACCCAAGTAAGTACCCCATTGCCTTATGCCATTACTATTGAATTTTACTAAAAATGCATCACCATAATTAGACAAAGAATTATCATGTCCATTGAAAGCAATTCCAACAGTACTATTTGTATAGCCAGTTAAAAATACATTACCGTTATTATCTGTACAAACACCCGTAGCAACATCAGACCTACCATCTTCTCCTCCATAATACGTAGCCCATTGTCTTATGCCCTCACTATTAAATTTCGCCAAAAAAGCGTCTCTATGAAAGCGATTACCACTTGCATTTGCAGTTTCATTGTAAATATTATCATGTCCATTATAAGCAATATCAGATTTACTATCAGTGTAACCTGCTAAATAGACATTCCCAAAAGCATCTGTAGATACTGCTTGTCCTGCATCTCTTCTATTGCCACCGTAGTAGGTCGCCCATAGCCTATTCCCTGTGGCATCAAATTTCACTAAGAAGGCATCCCATTCTCCACCAAAATCGTTATCATGCCCGTTGAAAGGTATATTATCTGGATCAAACCCATTAACTCGATCATGGGTAAGTCCTGCCAAATATACATTACCGTAAGGGTCTGTACATACAGCTAAGCCTTCATCAGTTTTTGTTACACCGTAATAGGTCGCCCAAAGCAAGGTAGGATCAATGATTAGATTTTCCTTTTTATCATAATCTCCTACTTCAAAAGTTACTACCCCATTTTCAATTTTGTATTGATTCCCAACTTCAATATCACAAGCATCTTGTATTTGGTAGGTATAAGGTTTCCCTTCTTTCAATTCCCCTAATTTGCCAGCAACCACTAACTCCCCTTTTGGGTTAATACTAAGCTGATCGTTGCCACTATATGCCAATTGGATATCTTGTAAATTCCCTCCAGGCTTTATTACAAAATCGTATTTTAACTCATTATTTTTTGTATAGAACACTAAATCAATATGATCATAAATGTTTTCATAAATAATTTTCCCATAGCTTTTCACTCCAGTGATTCCTGCTGGCGTACCTGTATTATAATAGTGTCGTACCTCTAATCCTTGTTCTTCTGCTTTGATGGTAACATTAGGATTAACCCCTTTCCAATGCATTAATAGAGAAGCCTTTTCAATTGTCTTGTCCTTTTCTTCTTTCAGCTTCTCAGACTCGAAGGTATCTTCCCCTTCAGTTTTCATAAAAGAATAAATAATCCCATCCGGTTTTAAGTAACATGTCACTCCATTGGCTTCCAACATATAGCGAATATCATGACCTTTTTTCTTGATTTGCCCTTTGTTTTCAAAAAAGCTTAAAGTGTTTTTTGAAGTGTGGATACTTTCTAAGGATACATTTTTAAATGGAGTGACATTTTCATTCTTCTCTTTAATTTCTATCTTGTTAGGGTTCAGAATCTGACTAATAGGGTAAAGCGCAGCTAATAATATAATTATCCCTAAAAAAAAGAGTGTATTTTGTGCTTTGTTCATTTAATTGAGTTTAATAATTTAAAAAATCTGATAATGGTTTAAGTATGTAATCTTTGAATTCGAAAGATTTAAAGCATTATATTTAGTATATTATGCACCTCTTTCTTTATCCAAATTGTAATAATGCAATAGTATAGTAATAAGCATTATGTCATTAGCATAGATATCCCAAAAACTAACAATTATGTAACAAGCTGCTTTTAACACTGGACAGAAACTTAAAACAGCATTATATTGCATAAGAAAATGAGTGTAACTAAATTCTTAGATTTTTAAATATTGTGATCATAAAACCAACACCTTTCAATATCGTACCCATTGTTTTTATGATATGGGCATTTTGGGCTTACGATAAAAGTAAAGACCTTTTTGGATTAGGGAGACTTTATTTAGTAGGATTTACCTTTTTAACCGTTACAATTATTATACTTGACTATTTTGCTCAAAAGCGCTATCATAAATATGGGAAGATTGTATTTATTGAATTGGTGTTGTTAGCAGGTATATTTCTCATCTACAGCTATACACAAAGAACAAAAAACCTGATACTAGCAGAAGGTTTTAATAAAACATATGTCACCATTGTTTACGGAGTAAATTCAGCGAATAAATTACCTGTAGTGTTGCCCAATTGGCATGCTAAAATACCAATTCCACTTTCCGGTATTTTACTCACTACTACTGATTTTGAAACCGATCTGCCACATACCAAGATGTTGACTTCAAAAGGAGAGGAATTAAATTCTGATGCTACAAATCTTAGTTTCATAAAATTTATAAATGAAGAAATGGAGGTGAATGGTGAAGTTTATAAATATAGAAGTTGGATGGTGGCGCAGACAACCAACTTTACCTACTCTTCAGATGATATAGCAAAATATAAAGAAGACCTTAGAACAAGTTTAACGAATCTAATAACTGAAAATTAGCGATTAGCAAATAATTAGCAAGACTATTGAAGAATGCTGTATTCATTTCAAGAAAATTGGAATGCTTAGCGTTGCTATGTCTTTACTCGTCAAATTAAAAAAACCAAAAAATGAGAAAGCAACTTATTGAACAAGTAAAAAATCTAGTTTCAAATAAGAAGGAGAATAGCATAGGATTTTGTCAAATTGATGCCCTCACTGCTGAAATCAGCCAAGAAATGAAAAAGGGAAACCTTACACAAGAAGATATTGCTGAAATTAATCGATGCTTTGGAAAAGACTTCATGGAACATACCATACAAGGGCATGGGCTTAAAAAGCCTTATGGATATGCTGGAGATTTTCTTATGATTGATAAGATTTATACATTCCATAAGAGTAAAATACAAGAATATGCTATTTGGGATACTTACTTCCACCAACATGCAGCACCTAAAGCCGTAAGGAATAGGAAAGAATATTTTAAAGAATTAATGCACCACAAAATAGAAAAAAACAAAAAGATAGAACTGCTAAATGTAGCCAGTGGTCCGGCAAGGGATTTAAAAGAACTATACGAAAAATTAGCTATAAAGTCGAATCTGAGAACTACCTGTGTAGAGATGGACAAAAATGCCATAGTATATGCTAAAAAGATAAATAAGTTAAATCTCGATTATATTGAGTTTATCCATAAAAACATCTTTAGCTTTCAAACCAATAAGCAGTTTGACGTCATTTGGTCAGCCGGATTATTCGACTATTTTGATGACAAGGCTTTCGTAACGATACTTCGAAAGTTTAGAGAGTGGCTAAAATCTTCTGGAGAGATTGTAATAGGAAACTTCAACGAAAGCCATAACCCCAGTAGGGATTACATGGAAATATTTGGAGAATGGGAACTTAATCACCGAACAGAAGCCAATCTTAAGGAATTAGCTAAAGAAGCAGGCTTTTATGAGTGGCAGATATCCGTTGGTAAAGAACATGAGCAAGTAAACTTGTTTTTGCATATTAGTATGTATTAAGAGTACAAAACTGAGTTAAAGAAATGATTATTTGTTGTTACTGGTAAAACGCTATATTTAGTAATAAAATAATCATGGAAACGACTTTTCAAATACCCTTCAAGAATGATATCCCAGAGATTCTGGATATGATGCAAGCATTTTATGCTATCGATCACTATTCTTTTGATAGAAAAATTAGCGAACAAAATTTAAACGAATTTTTAGCCAATGAAACTCTCGGCAGGCTATGGATGATTTTACAAGATGCTAAAATTGTGGGTTACATCGTATTGACTTTTGGCTATAGTTTTGAATACGGTGGGAGGGATGCTTTTATCGATGAATTTTATATAAAAGCGGGTTATAGAAATAAGGGAATAGGAAAGCAAACGATGGGGTTCATAGAAGAACACGCGAAAAAATTAGGGGTGAAAGCCATCCATTTAGAAGTAGAAAGTCACAACGAGAAGGGCAACAGGTTATATGTAAAACAGGACTACCAAGGCAATAATAGAAGTCTTTTAACAAAAAGAATTAATTCGGTTTAAAAAAGAAGATGCAATGATTACTTTTAAGTGTAAAAACTAAGTAATAGCATTCAATGGAAAAAACCCACATATATCAAGCAACAGTCCAATGGACAGGAAATAAAGGAGAAGGCACTACGAGCTATAGCGCTTACGACCGCAGTCACACCATTTCAGTTCAAAATAAGCATGATATTATTGGTTCAGCCGATCCGGCATTTCGCGGAGATATATCCAAATACAACCCTGAAGAATTTTTAGTAGCATCTCTCTCAAGTTGCCACATGTTGTGGTTTTTGCATTTGTGTGCTACAAACAAAGTAGTCGTCACTAATTATGTAGATCACCCCGAAGGGACAATGCTAGAAACTGAATCGGGAGCAGGTTATTTCGTAAGAGTAGTATTAAAACCTGAGGTTACTGTAAAAGAAGAAGCCATGATTGATAAATTGAAAGCTTTACACAAAGAAGCCAACCAATTATGTTTTATTGCCAACTCAGTAAATTTTCCGGTTATACACCACGCTTCAAGTAGGGTAGAAGCTAAGCAAACATAGCGTTAGATAGCATATCGTTTTTCAAAGCGTATAAAATTCTTTCTATGAAAAACATGTTATTTTAGAAATGTGTATTTTTATATTAAAAAAGTTATAGTATTGTCGATATGTCATCAACATTAGATAAAATAAAGCAAGATCCTGCACTACCTCAGCTCATTGAAGAGATCAATGATTTTTGGGCTAAGGAACAAACAAAGCGAAAAGCCTATTACGAGATCGTACATGAAGATGTAAAAGCAGAGTTTATCAATGGTGAAATCATTTATCAATCGCCCGTTAAAAGTAAGCATTGGAAAGCATGTACACGCATTAGTGCTAGATTGAGTATTTATGTAGATGAGAAAAAATTGGGTATTGTAGGTGCTGAAAAAGTAATGATTCGATGTACCCGCAATGATTATGAGCCTGATGTGGTATTTTTTTCCAACGAAAAGGCAAAAGATTTTCAACCTAATCAAATGGTTTTCCCACCCTGCGATCTCGCTGTTGAAGTTCTTTCAGAGAGTACAAAAAAAAATGATTATGGGGTAAAATTTGAAGATTACGCTGCGCATGGCATTATTGAGTATTGGATTGTTGATGCGGATGAAGAAAGTGTAGAACAATATTTATTGAAAGACCAAGCATATCATTTGCATCAAAAACTAACTAAAAGTGGTGTGCTTAAATCAACCGTAGTTGAGGGCTTTGAAATGGAAATAGGAATTATTTTTTCTTAAAAAAGAGTTTACTATTTTAACTTCCAGTAAGCATGATATAATCTTTTTAATCTTGTACTATTAATTCCTAACTTATTTATTCTATATGATTAACACAGTCATTTTTGACATGGATGGAATCCTTATAGATTCTGAGCCTTTGTGGAAGAAGGCAGAAAGAGAAATTTTCAGTTCGCTTGGAGTTACAATTACCAATGAAAAATCAAGTATTACTGCTTCAATGACAACCAATGAAGTAGTAGATTACTGGTTTGAACAATTTCCATGGGGTAAAAAAAACACAAAAAAGGTAGAAAATGCGGTAATCAACTTAGTTGGCGAATTAATCCTTCAGGAAGGAAACCCTGTAGAAGGTATTTCAGATATACTGGAGATCTTTCGACAAAGAAGTTTCAATATCGGTTTAGCTACTAATTCACCTTATAGGCTCATTCCAATTGTGCTAGATAAAGTAGGTATCACACACTACTTTGATGCGGTTTCTTCAGCAGAACATGAACATCAGGGAAAGCCTAACCCTTTGGTATATTTATCTACTGCAAAGAAGTTAGCAGTCAATCCAACCAACTGCATAGTATTCGAAGATTCTGAATCTGGGATTAAAGCTGCAAAAAATGCCAATATGAAAGTAATTGCTGTACCACCAGAGAAAGAATTTAATAATCCTAAGTTTGATATAGCAGATATGAAACTAAGCAAATTATCAGCTTTTACTGCTAAACACTTAGCTACTTTTTGAGCCTCAAAAAAATAACAAGCTAATAGAAAAATGTTCTCTTACGTTTTTATTTGATATCCATTAAAAGATCGAACCTGCCATAAGTAACTTGGTCATATTTACACCCAGATCCAGAAAAGTCTAAACTAAAAGTCCCAGCTACAATGGCTCTTCTACCTTCTTCATTTCTCATTTTCACCTCTCTTATAAATAGCTTACCATTACCAACTTCGCAATCGTCAAAGGATACAGTGTTTTCTGAACCTTCACCCAAAGTAAACTCTCTTCCTACTAGGGAGAATACCTCATCTTTCTGTTGAATCACATTCTTTAAGCTAATTCTCAATGAAGCAGAAGATTCTTTAATTCCGT
>JBCDJE010000177.1:0-7723 GCA_038748185.1 Bacteroidota bacterium | reverse complement strand
TTTCGAATATACATATACTAATACCGTCTCTCAAAGCATTTTTCCACTCTCCTTTTATATTTAAAGATTGCAAACTCATAAATGCTAATACCGGTCTATTTCTCGTTTATAGAGTCTCTTAGTAAATCCCACCCGAGCCCAAAAGTTTTTACCAAGAAATATTTAGATTACTATAAAATAATTGAAGAAATTTAAATTACTTTTATTGCACGGAAAGAAAAACTGCATTTGCCAATAGTAATTTACCACTATGCCAAAAGCCTCTTATTATTGGCGAATCACTCATATAAATAATTGTACCGTCTCCATAACTTTCGATACCAATCGCTAAAGTGTTTTTTATTTTTTCTTGTAGTTTATATCCGGTAAAACCACTTGTATAACTATCTTCTTTGAATACACCAACATTCCATCCTCCATCACCAAGAAAGGGTAACGTAGTGTTATTTCGTTTCATCAAAAATGTGTGCTTGCCTGCACCAAAAGCTAACGGATGTGTATCATCCAGAGAAATTTTATAAATACTTCCTTCCACACTTTCACTTAGCGCCTTTCTATTTCTATCTCCATATTTCTTGAGTAAACTTTCAGCCTTTTCCTCACTTGCCTTATCTTCCTTTTCTACCATCGACTGTCCTATTAAAGTACCTGCATCAGCTGTAAATATATTAATTGCTCTTTCTAAGGCAATCACTTTGCCACCTAGATCAACAAAGTCAGTGATTAATCCACTGTATTTAGCATAGCGCCCATTAGGTAGAATAAGTACATCATAATTATTTAGGTCAACATCATAGACACTAGCAGCATTTATTACTGTAACTGCATACCCCAATTGCTCTTCGAAATAATGCCAAACTTCGCCAAAGGCTGTTGGGGATACTCCTTCACCATTTATAATGGCTACTTTAGGAGGTTTGATAAATCTCACGTAACTTGAGCCTAGATCTTTCCCACTTGAAACCAATCCTGTATTTGAAGTAAAAATAGGTTGTTGATGTGTATTTGCCAGTGTTGTAATAGTTGCATCAAAATTAGCAAAATTACTATTATCAAGCCTTGTAACAATAATAGTCCCTCTTTCAAAGCTTTTATCAGCAATACTAAAGGGTTCCAGAGCATACCGCGTTTTAATACCAGCTTCTAATAAATTCGCTAATAATTGCGCATCTTTAAAGTCTTTCCAAGGAAAATAGTAAGCATAAGGTTTATCGGAAGCCGGCGTATTTTGTGTGAAACTTAAATCAATATTCGCTGTAGGGTTAATATTTTCTTTGTAAGCATAAGCTTCTAAATTATAAATATGCGGTAATGCCCAAGAAGTAAGGTCATAAGTCATAGAATCAACTAAAACCGGTTTAGGTTCAAATAATACCCTTACCATTTTACCTTGTGGTTGTAAAGTACTAATCACAATATCATCGGTTTTTGGAGTTACCGATCTGGTGGTATTTTGTTGATAATCGTAAGCTACTATATTTCTTAACCGAGGTAAATTACCAATTTTACCGTAAGTAATTTTATGGTTATCCAATAATTGCAGTAAAGCCTTTATACCGTCTTCATCGTTACTACTACTCACTACAAAAGATTTATAATCACCACTCCCATTGTTAATCGCATCTGTAAAGAAGGCTTTAAATTCTTGTAATAACTTCTCTTTTTGAGAATAGGCAGCTTCTATTGTACTAAAACTTGCTGTATAATGGTGTGCGAGTCTATCCTTAAGTGTAAGCGTATCTCCTATATCTGTAATAACTCCTAAACCGGCACGACCACTTCCACCTTGTTCGTAGGTAAAACCTACTGCCCCTTGGTAAGTAGGCCAGGTATCACCATAACTCGGATAAAACAAATCAAAAACTTCTTTGGTAAAATATAACCAGTTTTCTTTATCAAAAGCAGTAGAATTATATTCACCTATAATATTATGAAACTCCCTTTGCCAATCGGTAATCACTTGGTGAAAGGGTTCTGCCGAAGGGCCAAAGAAATAAGGAGAGTTTACGCCCATTTCATGCAAATCTACATGCACATGAGGTAAAAATTGATAGTACATTTCTTTTCGCTGTTGGCTTTCAATTTGGGTTTGCCACGCCCAGTCTCTATTCAAGTCAAAAAGGTAATGGTTAAATCTGCCACCCGGCCAAGGTTCATGATGTTCCCAAGCATCAGAATGCACATTATTGGTATTTCCAAGGGTTTGCTTATACCAATTCACATATCGATCACGCCCATCAGGATTTTCGCAAGGATCAATAATAATTACCATATCATCTAACCATTTTTCTGAATTTGGTTTATCCTTACTCAATAATGAAAATAATACCGACATTGCCGCTTCTGTGCTTACCGATTCATTTCCATGGATATTATAACTTAACCAAACGATGGGTAAGTGTTTGCCAACCATCTCTCCGGTCTCAAAACCTGCAGCTATCAAATTGTTTCTCTTTATACTTTCAATTGATTTGAGATTTTCTGCTGAAGAAACTGCCACTAATAATAAGTCTCTCCCTTCATTGGTAAACCCATAAGGCATTAAATTGGCATTAGGCGAGGTATTAGTAAGGTACTTTATATAGTCAACTACTTTATGGTGAGGCGTGAAATCTAATCCCGGCTCATAGCCAAAATAATCAGTTGGCGAAGTAAGTGTTTGCGCGTATAAAACAGCTTGTAAAAAAGCAGATAAAAAAGTAGTAAAAAATATTTTTCTCATTATAACTCTTGTAGTTGAAAAACTAATTATTGTACCTAAACTATTTTGTAAAATAATTTCGTAAAGCTACTGCAAACTGTGGAAAAACCAAGATCAGATAAAGATGCTGTTTGAGTAGTAATTTTGTTTAGCAGAAAAGTATGTTGATAAATACTTTACTATATCAACTATTCCTTATTTCATTAAAGAGATTTTAATGTTCATGAACTCAAATGACTAGCCTTAAATTGCTTATAAGCACTTCTACTACTAAAGATAATTTTTATTAATTCCTTTAAACTCTCTGTGTTATCTGCTAAATTTCAGACCATTCATTTGATCATTATAAATCTCCTGATGCTATGAAAAAATATGTTTACTTCTGGTTATGCCTGCTGCTTTTTAATTGTGAGAAGAGAGATGAAGGTAAAATATATAAGCTAGAAGGCTTAGAAGCATCAGTAGAGATTATTCGTGACCAGTGGGGAGTGAATCATATTTATGCTCAAAATCAACACGATTTATTTTTTGCACAAGGGTATGCAGCAGCAAAAGACAGGCTCTTTCAATTTGAAATATGGCGGAGACAAGCTACCGGTACAGTAGCTGAATTACTGGGTGAGCGTGAACTAGAGAGAGACATTGGCACACGCTTATTTAAATTTAGAGGAGATATGACAACAGAAATGCAATACTATCATGAAGATGGTATTGAAATTATCACCGCCTATACAAAGGGAGTCAATGCTTACATAGAAGAAGCACTTTCAACACCTGAAACACTACCAATTGAATTTAAAATTTTGGATACAAAACCGCAAAAGTGGATTCATGAAGTGGTAATATCAAGACACCAAGGTTTATTAGGCAATATCACAAGGGAGTTGGATATTGGACGAGCCGTTGCAAAGTTAGGTGAAAGTAAGGTAAAAGAACTAATATGGTTTCATCCTAAAGAGCCTGATATTACAATTGATCCAAAAATTGATGCTGCACTACTTACCTCACCTATTCTCGATCTATACAAAGCTTATCGCCAACCTGTGCATTTTGAGACGTCGGATATCTTACCAGTTTACCGCAATCCCAATCAACTTTCTTTGCTACAAAGTACCCATTACAAACCCATCTTTGAAATGCCTGACCCAAGTTGGATAGGCAGTAATAACTGGGTAGTAAGTAGTAAATTAACAGAAGACAAAAACACCTATATGGCAAATGACCCTCATAGAAAAATAGCTGTTCCCTCACTAAGATATATGGTACATTTAGTAGCTCCCGGGTGGAATGTAATTGGTGGTGGTGAACCGGAAATACCGGGAGTTTCTATTGGCCACAATGAACACGGCGCTTGGGGGCTAACTGTTTTTAGTACTGATGGAGAAGATTTATATGTATATGACCTCAACCCTGAAAACTTACAAGAATATAAATACAAGGGCAATTGGGAAAAGATGTCAATAATAAAAGAACAAATTCCTGTAAAGGGGGCTAACGATTATGAAGCAACATTGCATTACAGCCGGCATGGTCCGGTTTGTTATATAGATTCAGTCAATTATAAAGCTTATGCTGTAAGATGTGCTTGGCTTGAGATCGGCGGTGCACCATATTTAGCTTCGTTACGAATGGATCAGGCAAAAAACTGGAAGGAATTTAGAGCAGCATGCAACTATAGCCATATACCCGGAGAAAATATGATTTGGGCTGATAAGAAAGGAAACATTGGCTGGCAAGCAGTAGGTATCGCTCCTATTAGGAAAAACTTTAGTGGACTAGTTCCTATCCCAGGTGATGGAACTTATGAATGGGAGGGCTATCTTCCTATTGTAGAAAAGCCAAATGTGTTGAATCCTGAAATAGGCTTTTTCGCTACAGCCAACCAGAATGTTACTCCTAGCAACTATAAAAATTGGGATGCTATCGGGTTTAATTGGTCTGATCCTTATCGTGGAGATAGAATAAATGAAGTATTAGGCGCAGGAGAAAAATTGAATATGCAAACGATGAAGGCACTTCAAACTGATTACCTTTCTTTACCCGCACAAAAATTAGTTCCGTTACTAACTAACCTTCTATTAAATGAAAAGGCGGTTACTGCTCGAGAAAAATTACTCAATTGGGATTTTAAACTTAGCCCCGAGTCAATAGCAGCAGCTATTTATGTAAGTTGGGAAAATGAATTAAAAACTACCGCTTATGAAAGATTTGTACCGGAAGCAGGCAAGGTACACATTCGCGGACTACAACTAAAAAGAATTATAGATTGGTTGGAACAGCCAAGCCTCCAATTTAAAAGCAGTAACCCAAAAAAAGAAAGAGATCAGTTTTTACGAGTTACTTTTGAAACAGCAATACAATCTCTTGAACAAAAATTAGGTAGCGATACTGCAAACTGGCAATACGGTCAACAGAAATTCAAACACAGTTACATTCAACATGCACTCAGTGAAATAGTACATGATACAATTAGCAAAAAATTAGATGTTGGTCCCCTACCTAAAGGAGGAAATGCCTATACTCCCAACGCTACAAGTAGCAATAATAACCAATCTCATGGGGCTACTTTTCGCATTATTGTTAATACTGGAGATTGGGATACAACACTTGGTGCAAATGCTCCTGGTCAATCTGGCGATCCTGAAAGTATTTATTATAAGAACTTGTTTCAAGATTGGGCAAAAGATAATTATTTTCCACTGTATTACTCAAGAGAAAAAATTGATAGTGTACAAGCAGACAAAGTAGTTTTAAACCCACAAAATTGAAGCTATGGATATGCAGCAGTTACTAAAACAATATTTTGGTTATGATACTTTTAGACCTTTACAAAAGGAAATTATAGATAGAACTTTGTCTGGAAAAGATAGCTTAGTAATTATGCCTACAGGTGGTGGCAAATCTCTTTGTTACCAGTTACCCGCCTTAGCACTAGAGGGTACAGCTTTAGTTATCTCACCACTTATAGCCCTTATGGAAGATCAGGTACAAGCACTTAGGGCAAATGGCATTTCAGCCGCCGCTTTAAATAGTAGTAATTCAGTCGAAGAAATTCGCACAATTGAAAGTGGCTTGGCAGACCAATCACTAAAATTATTATATGTCTCTCCTGAGCGAGCTTTACAGTCTAAATTTATCCATTTTATACAACAACAAAAGATAAGTTTAGTAGCCATTGATGAAGCACATTGTGTTTCTATTTGGGGAAATGACTTCCGCCCAGAATATACACAGCTCCCAACACTAATGAATATATTTTCTGGTATTCCTTTTATCGCATTAACTGCCACAGCAGATAAGGCTACCCAAAAAGAAATTATGCTTAAGCTGGAGCTCAGAGATGCAGAGCTATTTCTGAGCAGTTTTGAACGTAAAAACCTGACTGTAAAGGTATTACCAGCTACTAAACGGCTCGATTATATTCTAAAATATATAAAAGCTAAACCAGATGATTGCGGTATTATCTACTGTCTTAGTAGAAAATCTACTGAAAAAGTAGCGGATGCCTTACAAAGTGAGGGTATTGAAGCGGCATACTACCACGCAGAACTTTCTGCTGAAAAAAGGCAGAAAATTCAAAAAGCCTTTCAACAAGATGATATCAAAGTTATTTGCGCCACCATCGCTTTTGGAATGGGGATAGATAAAGCGAATATCCGCTATGTAATTCATTATAACTTACCTAAAAACTTAGAAAGTTATTATCAAGAAATAGGTCGAGCAGGAAGAGATGGATTGGCGGCTGAATGTCTGCTCTTTTTCAGTTATAGAGATGGACAAATCTTACAGCAGTTTATTGAAGATAGCCAAGCTGAAGAAACTTTCAAAAATGTGCAAAAAGCAAAACTTAACCGGATGCTTGAGTATGGCTCGGCGACCAATTGTCGAACCAATTTTATCTTAAGTTACTTTGGCGAACATAGGACAAATAATTGTGGGCATTGCGATAATTGTATTCATCCACCACGTAAGTTTGATGGTACACTCATAGCACAAAAAGCTCTTTCTGCAGCTATTAGAATGAAAGAACAAACAGCAATAAATATGTTGGTAGATGTGTTGCGCGGCGCTAATCGTAAAGATATCCAGGCACTGGGTTATGATAAAATTAAAACTTTTGGTGCAGGCAGAGATATCAGTAGGGATACATGGCTTAGTTTTATTTCACAACTCATAAATCAAGGCTTTTTTGAAATAGATTTTACCGAAAATAACAAACTGAAAGTTACAGAAATCGGGAAATTGGTTTTATTCAAAAACTTTAAGGTAAATCTGAGCCAGGTGCAATTATTTGCTGCAAAGCCAGCTTCTACAAGAAGTAAAAAAGTAGTTTTCGAACAAGGCTTACTAGGCAGTCTTAAAAAGCTTAGAAAAGAGATAGCTCAATCTGAGGGAGTACCTGCCTATGTTGTTTTTAATGACCAGACCTTACAGGAAATGGCAGCTGAAAAACCACTCCATCTAACTCAAATGGCTCAAATAAGTGGTATTGGCAAACATAAACTCAATAAATACGGTGCTATTTTCTTAAAAAAAATTCAAGAAGAAACGCTAGGAGAAAATGCTCCAAAAAATACCAAAGGCAAAACTTACCTTGCCACATTAAAACTGTTACAAGAAAATAAAACAGTAGCAGAAATTTCTGCCGAAAGAAATCTTAATTCGCTCACGATATACAGCCATATTGCTTACCTCTATGAAAAGGAAGAAATAACAGATATAACAGCTTATATAAAAGAAGCCGATTGCAAACTTATTGGAAATGCTTGGGAAAAGCTGAATCGAACTGAAAGCATAAAACAACTCTATGACCATTTTAAGCAACAAAAAGAATATTACCAATTAAGGTTAGGAATCGCTTGGTGGAAAAAACAGCAGTCAGTTTAATCAGTAGAAATCACAATTTATGATGCTTAATTTGAGCCTGTAAGAATTAAGCCAACTCCTTCGTTGTTTTAAAACAATTCACTACATGAGTTAAGAATACTTTCTACTTTTATTATTTTTTCTTATGTGAGGAAT
>JBCDJE010000176.1:0-7745 GCA_038748185.1 Bacteroidota bacterium | reverse complement strand
TTACTTTTTTGTACATTGAATAATTAAATCTTCGATTTTGATGTCGTTTTTTGTTTTCAATTTCGCATCTTTGGTATTAACTACAGCAGTTTGTGTTGTGTTGATTACGGAATCATTATTTTCTTTAACTAAGTTTTGAGGATTTTGAATATCAAGAATCGAATCGCTATTCGCTTTATCTCTCGTATGCTTGTTGGAATTTTCTTTGTGAAGTGATTTGTCATTATTTTCACTAGTAGTAGAATTATTACAATTACAAAAGATAATCCCAATTAGTAAGTAGTAAAAGAGCGCTTTACTTTTCTTCTTCATAATTAATGCTAGCAATTGCATTACATTTTCTAACACTTTCCCATCACACCAAATCTAATTAATTTCTACTGTCCTATTATTTTATCAACCTAAAAACACTTAAATTCAAGTATAATTTGTTTTCGCCTCTAGCTACTACAATTAGATTGTCTCTCCTTCTACGTGAATATGAAATTATCCAATCGATAATTTCATGAGTTCTTTATAATAAGGAATGCAAGCCTCCAACAATGGTTTTAAGTTCTCAGGAAAAGGCTCGAACTTTGGGTTATATTGCTTAAACCCAATAGATTCATGAACATTTTTATACCAATACTTTGCCCAAATACCATCTTCGGGTCTAGCTCCAGCTTTCCATTGTAGCATATTCTCATTGAAAGAGATATCTAATAACTTGCACAAGTGCAGCAATACCTTTTTGGGGTTAAGCAACAGTTTTTTTGAATCAATTACAATGGGATTTACATCTATTTTATGAAGGTGAGCCAGCAATTCGATATGAGCAGCATACCCTACATCTTTCATTGTAGGTTTCTCAATTGCTTTGGCAAATGAAGGTAGCATCTCTACAGGGTCTCGTGTAAGAATAATATTGATGACATCTTTCATAAAGGAGCGATCAAGTGTAAGAAGATGATGAGTCATATGCTTAAAAAACACTACTGGCTTGTTGTGTCCACCCATCATCATCTGAATCACATTGTCACCATCATTTTCCATTGAAGCCAGCACATCTTCAGCTCCAGGATGGTACTCCTTTGCATTCGAATGACTTAAGTAATAGGCATATAGGGGTTCATCATAAACTAAGGTATCGCTGCGTTGAGCAAATGAATACATAAGGGCCGTTGAAATATTTCTAGGGCCAGACCAAAGACAAATCCGTTTTATCTTATCTTTCAGCATTTGTTTAAAATTTTTTAATCTCTGAATGTGCAAAAATTTGGATGCATTCAGGAACTTACATAAATTTTAATCATTCTTCTTGTGAGAATTTGGAATGATGAAAATTCATGTTCATTTCATTTTATTGATTTCGCCTTCTATTAAGTTTTCATAAAAAGCCCTCAATTTCTTGGTAAAAACACCGTGTGTCCCATCTCCAATAATTTTCCCATCTATTTTAGTTACCGGTGTTAAGCCTCCAAAAGTTCCTGTCACAAAGGCCTCATCCGCACTATACACATCATACAGTGAAAAGTTTTTTTGCCTACATGCTATATTATTTTGTTCACAAACTAATATCACATTAGCTCGTGTAATCCCATTCATACAATATTGACCAGTAGAGGTCCACAATTCACCATTTTTAACTATGAAAAAATTAGTGGCATTGCATGTGGAAACAAAACCATGTATATCTAACATAAGGGCTTCATCTGCGCCAGCTTCAATAGCTTGCATAAGGGCTTGTACTTCATGCAACTTACTATGGCAATTCAAGCGAGGGTCCAGATAATCAGGTGATCCTCTTCTGATAGTACTGGTAAATAGAGTAATGCCCTTTTCTTTAGTTTCTGGAGATGCTTTTTTGTGTTCGGCTATTATGACAAGGTTTGGACCGGATATAGTAAGTCTCGGATCTTGCGAAGGTGTCTTTTTTATCCCGCGAGTAACCATCACCCGAATATGTACATTGTCATGCATATTATTTACCTGGATGGTTTCCCATATTTTTTCTAAAAGCTCCTCACGTCCGAAAGGAAGTTGTATACCTACAACAGCAGCAGCCTGCCACAATCGGTCAAGGTGCTGATCGATAAAAACCAATACTCCTTTATGCAAACGTAACCCTTCCCATACTCCATCGCCTACTAAATAACCACTATCAAACACCGAAATTTTAGCATCGTTACGTGACAATAATTCTCCATTTACAAAAATCTTGATCGCTTGATTTCTTGTATCATCTATCGCATTATGTGTGCCCTGTACCATATTTTCAATTAAATATAACGGCTTTTCGTAAGCCTAAGTAATGGGAATTTTCGCTAATATTTAAAGTTAATAAAAGGTAAGAATTTTCGAGTAGGAAACTCAGGTAATATTGTGCTTATTACTTAGTTGGAAATAGCTATTAATTAAGAATTTAGTCTGATCCACTTATTTCACAACTGATGTTGGTATAAAGAATTGGAAACTCCATAAATATTTCTGGTTCATCATTCCAACTTACAATTGCTTTCTCTTTTGCTTCCTTCTCGTTCCCTTCAAAAAAAAGTTGTTCATCATCCTTAATCCAAACTTCATATCCATCAAAAAAATAACACTGCGATTTGTATAAATTTTCTTTAATTTTTTTGATGATTAAAACGACTTCAACATCCGCAATGAAATGTTGTTTATCCTCGTTAAATGAATATTTTCCTAAAGTTTTCTTTTTACTTATCAGTTCCTCTAATTCACTTTTAGCATATTTCATTTACTTTATTTATAATTCATTGTTAACTGTTGGCTTGTAATGAGTTAGTATTTGAAAATACGTGCCTTTTTAAACGTATCAAGGCCAAATTAATTTAAAATTTGCAAATAGTGGCTAACATTTAGCTTCCCGAGTAACGTCAATGCTTTCTTACCAATGCCCATTCGTATATAGGTTTTTTGCAGGACTTTTATTCACACTTGATGTTATCAGTTCTAAAACTAATAATTTCTTAATTGGACTTGCAAAGTTTAATCAACAATTAATGAGTGATAATATTTATAGTACTTTCACAGTACTAACATTTCAATAAAATTGGTTGAAAAATTTATGAGATTATGAAAAATAAGTGCAGGCAATATACTTCTGCTATAAATGATCATCCAGCCGAGGATATATCCTAAAGCACCTGTTATAATAAAGGCATCAAAGGCAAAGCCTAATTCCCAATTTTGAAAATAAAGTGAATGATTAAGTGCGAAAATGATAGTGGCAGCCCAAACTGCAGGATGTCCAAATTTGAACTTACCACTCCTCAGCACGATTACCAGAAAGCCCAATATAATCCCTCGCCACAGTTCCTCATCAAGACCTGGCATAATTAGTTGATAGGTCAGATTTTCTATATTCAGAGGCTTACTTTTCGAGAATAAAATGGTTAGTGTGCACATTATCGCTATGGTAATTAGTCCAATAAGTAACACTTTTTTATAAGTACCCTTGGAAGGAGGAGACGAAATAAAATCTTGGTTATTGAGATAATTTTTTATCATGAAATAAAAAATCAGTGAAAATATAATCGTCATAATCTTTCCAACCCAGTTCATTGTACTTTCCGGAATAGAAAAATATGTATAAGCTATAGGCAGGAATAATAGAATTACATATGTAATATGATAAAAAGTCAGTAGGCCAATATACTTCTTTAGATTCGTATCTTTTTCTCTGAAAAGCAGTATAATTGGTAAGGCACTTATTAATACTAATATTGCCAATACAAGTTGTTCAGTCATAGTAGAAGATTATTGGTTAAAAATACGAGTGGCTGGTCTTATAAAATTGTAAAATTCAGACAACCCTGAATGAAACTCTTAGAATATGTACCGAAAAACCATTTGGTAAGCCAGTTTATTGAAGTCTATCAACTCTATGAAACATGTAAACCTGTATTATTAAAAGCTATACCTAATGGAAGAGTGGAAGCCTGGATAGTGAGCAGTGGAAGGCTTTTTTATCAAATAGGAGAAGAATCTGCATTTGTAGAGGCAAAAAAATATAGCTTCTACCCAGCCACAGCAAATGTTACTACATTTTATCTGGACTCACCCTTTAAGTGCCTTAATGTAAAATTCCGACTCAACCTTCTGGGATTAGATTTCTTTCATCATCATGCGTCGTATTTAACTGAGTTAAGCTATCCTGCATTTTTAGCACCCAAAACCCTTGAATCAATACAGCAATTGCTTTCTTGCAGAAATAAGCTATGTATTGAAACTTTGGATCGGCTAATGCAGAAGGCTTTTTTTAATTACAGCTATGACACTAAGGCGGATATAGCCCTCAAAATAGTTCATAATGCTTCATCATCGATGACCATTGCCCAAATATCTGATCGATTAGGCGTATCAACAAAAACCCTTGAAAGAATGACCATGAAGTATTTCGCCCTTACTCCAAAAAAACTGTATAAGATCGTTAGGTTTAACAATGCGATAAAAGATATTACGGGGTCTGATAATCCCAAGATTGCAGATGCACTCGCGTATGGTTATTTTGATCAATCACATTTCGTAAAAGATTGTCGAAACATAACTTCAATGTCTCCAAAAGAGCTTCTCTCAAAACTGATTCTGCCAGTAACTGATTTACATATTATTTAATATGTGGATGTTGTCAATGCTTTTTTTCTTAACAACTGTATTTATCGTTTAATCCTACTCTATTGAGAATTTTATCTATATATTTTTCAATTCTTGAACTAGTTCAAAACCTTAAAAACTCAAGTAAATACCCTCTGGAAACTTAAATGGTATTATGATTATTTTCACTTTTTCTAGTCCTAATCATTACACTTGAGCTTATGAAGTCATGTAAAGCTCTATGTTCAGGATTAAAATACATTACAATTATTGAAGAACCACCTAATGTTATCTTGGCGATAGATCTCAAATATGATTGAAAGATATTTATTTGGGAGTCCGGATTTTTAATTGATCGAACTCGTATCCCTGTAATTTTTTGCCCCAATGCCATTCGGTAACAAGTAAACGATGATTCATAAGTAAGCAAAATTGTAAAAATCAACACCCTTGTATATAAACTCCCATTTACCAAGTCTTCAGTTGCTATTACAGAGATAATTAGAACAATTCCTATTAAATAGGAAATCTATCAGTGTACACTGATATCTCTTAACTAGAAGAGGATATTCATATTCTTTACCTCCTAAATAGAAAGTATAAGGTTTTGCCATATTTAATGGATGCTTTTCCTTATAAAAAAGATATTTTGATAATATTAAAGTTTTTGAACATATACATAGTATGCCCCAAATTCATTTCCGGCTTTGTCTGTTAACCAACATGTTAATGCTTTTTCTCCTACATCTAATGCCATTTCAAAGGTTGCATTATTGTCTTCAATACTTGGTTGCAAACTCAATTCTGTTTCACCAATTTTTAAATTTGCCGAAGCTAAGGCAATTGGTACTCCTTCAGGATAGGGAGTACCTCCATCAATTTCATCACCTAAAGGAGTTACAGTGTTAAACCCTGCACCCGATTCAATGGGATACCGATGTATAGCAATGCTATATTTTCCTTTTTCTTTTACATCTACAATCCAAAAACCTTTTGGATTTTGGTTTAATCTTACTTGTTTCTGATTCCAGGCAGGCTGTTGATTATTTTCAGCGTGAATATCATGACAGGTTAAAGTAACCGGTTGGTCGTTATACCCGACGGGAATGGGGTTGATTTCATCAGAGCGCTGTGATACCCGAGTCCACCATTTTTCATATTCCTGTCTTAAATCCTTCACAATTTCAGGATATTGCACTGCAATATTATTTGTTTGCCCCGGATCATTTTCAAGATCATACAGCTCCTCTCCTCTTATTAATCTATAACGATCGTTCATAACCGAGGCATCTTTCCATTTTACTAAAAACTCTTTTCGCTGAGTATCAGTAATGATGGTTCTCTCTCTCCATTGAGCATCAGGGTTTTTGAGTAGTGTACTTACACTTTCCCCTTCAAAAGGCAATTGAGCAGCATAATTAATGTTACACAAATCCAATAAAGTAGGTACAACATCTGTGTAGGAGGTAATTGAATTGACATCTTTCCCATGAGCTAAATTGCCCTTTGGCCAGTGGATAAAAAATGGCACTCTATGCCCTCCTTCATAAGCAGAACCTTTCTTTCCACGCATTCCTGCATTATACCCTATCGCTGTTGGAAATTCAGATTTATCCAGCTTTATTCCTGATGAAGTCCCATTGTCAGTCATGAAGATAAGAATAGTGTTATCAGCAATACCCAACTGATTAAGCTTTTCTCTTAAAAAACCTAAGTTTTCATCTATATTGGTAATCATACCATAGAAATTGGGATTCGGAATATCTTCAATACCACTGTACATATTGATATATTTCTGTGGTACATGAAAAGGCCCATGAGGTGCATTTGGTGCAATGTAACAGAAAAAAGGCGCATCTTTTTTAGCCTGAATGAACTTCAAGGCTTCATTGAACCAAATGTCGGTACAATATCCCTCAAACTTTTCAGGTTGTCCATTTCTAAAATACGTATCATCAAAATAATCATTATTCCAGTAATCTGGTGTTTGCCCCACTCCACCTCCACCATGAATCAATGACTCATCAAAACCTCGGTTTTGGGGTAAATAGGGATAGTTATCTCCCAAATGCCACTTACCAAAAATACCTGTTTTATACCCATTCTCTTTCAAAATATTAGCAATAGTTTGCTCTCCTTGTCTTAAAAAATTTCTGCCTATTATGGTATGCCAAACCCCTACTTCATTACAGTTGCGCCCTGTTAGTAAACCAGCCCGAGTTGGTGCGCAAGTCGTACCAACGTGGAAATCGGTAAGCCTGACACTTTGTTGATATAACTTGTCCATTTCAGGTGTTTTAATCCATGGATTTCCATGGCTTGCTATATCACCATAACCCTGATCATCAGTCATAATCAGGATAATATTTGGTTTTTGCGGAGGTAGTTCTGTGTTTTGAGAGCACCCGAAGATGAGATAAATAATTAAGATAAGAATTAGTGTATGCTTCATTTCATTGAGAGATTGATTTTTTTTATGATAAGCAATTTGTGTTTACAAACCAGCAAATACAACTTAAGCTGATCCTTTCTATATTTCTTCCAAACTAGCTGATTGCAAATCTCTTTGCAAGCCCTTCGGTTGGTTTATGGCATCTAGCAATCGATACATTTAATCATGTAATCTGCTTTCCAAATCTTTTTCCAGTTGTCCATGTAGGTAGGTGGAATTTTTGTACCGCCTGTCTCTGCAATTTCTTTATGTTTGGTTGGTTGAGTGGCAATTTGTAAGCCTAAGGCTTTCTGTAGTCTGGTTTACATAATGATTTGCTTGGTGGTTTGCCCTAAAAGGGACTTTACTCTTCTGTCAAGTGTACTTTTTTAACTATTTACTATGCTTTGTGCTTCCTCTTTAGTCATTAACTTGTTTGAAAATTTACCAAACAATTCAATATCAATGCTCTTATCTAGACCTCCATAGTAAACTGGAGCAAATCCCGCATCTCTTATCAAAGTTTCCGCTACTATTCTCCCTTTCTCATCATTGCATGTGTATAATACACTAACCCCTGGACTAGAATGGTGTTTCTCTAACGAACTCGCCTGATGTGAAGAAAAGGCTTTGATTATAGTTGATCTCTTCAATTCATTTTGTAGTGTTTCAGCACCTGAGATATTATCAGGAATAACTCGCTCTAGTCCCTGGTTATCAG
>JBCDJE010000175.1:0-7750 GCA_038748185.1 Bacteroidota bacterium | reverse complement strand
GTAGCTTGGGAATTGCTATTTCAGAAGCGGTAGAAAGGGCTGCTATGGATGACGGGACAAAATATTCTTTGGGTAGTGTTTTAAACCATGTTTTAATGCACCAAACAGTAATGGGACAAGAAGCACTCAAACAAATGGAGAAAGCAGGAGACTTCCCTGATATTGTGATTGCACCTTTTGGAGGAGGTTCTAATTTTGCAGGCTTAGCATTCCCTTTCCTGCAACATAAATTAACCGAAGGTAAAGCAATCCGGTGTATCGCCAGTGAACCTGCTTCATGTCCAAAACTTACGAAAGGAGAATTCCGCTACGATTTTGGTGATACTGTTGGATTAACACCACTTATGCCGATGTATACTTTAGGGCATAATTTTGTTCCTGCCCCATTGCATGCTGGAGGGCTTCGCTACCATGGTGCAGGAGTATTAGTAAGTCAATTACTCAAAGATAAACTTATTGAAGCCGAAGCAGTACAACAACTTGATAGTTTTGAAGCCGGTGTTCAATTTGCCAAAGCCGAAGGTATTTTACCAGCTCCAGAAGCAAACCACGGTATTTCCAGTGTCATAAATGAAGTAAACAAAGCCAAGGAAGAAGGTGTTAGTAAAACTATTTTATTCAACCTTTGTGGACATGGCCATTTTGATATGAGTGCTTATGAGGCATATTTCTCTGGAAGTTTAACCAATCACTACCTCACTGATGATGAATTAACAGCTAATCTAAAAGAGTTGGAGGATATTCCGATTGGATAAAAGTATTAAGTAATTTAAAATCAATGACGAAAATCATATCTCAATAGTCAATTACATCATGTAAAGTATATAAGGGATATAGCATCTTTGTTACAGATATGCAATGCATTGATGTATGCTTTGAGATAGCCAATAAATAGCTTGGGATATCTCCTCTTTTTCTAAAGGAGGGGATATTTTTTTACAATTTAATCTTAACTACTAATCTATATGAATGCTTTCAGTACTAACATAACAACCCAGTGTTATCATTGCGGAGATGATTGTGGAAAGCATCCGGTAATAGTTAATGAAAAGTTTTTCTGTTGCGAAGGTTGTAAAACAGTTTATGAAATTTTACAGGAAAGTAATTTATGTGATTATTACCAGATTGAAAAAACTCCTGGCATAAAGAAAACTAAAACTTCGGTTTCAAATAAGTATGCCTCTTTTGATATCGATGCGATAAGAGATGAATACATACATTTCTCTCATAATCATATCACTGGAGTTACCTTTTTTATTCCAAATATACATTGTAGTTCATGTATTTGGTTGCTGGAAAACCTGAATAAACTTCATGAATCGGTACTTAAAGTTTTGGTTGATTTCCCCAAAAAAGAAGTCACTATTACTTTTAAAGAAGATAAATTTTCTTTGCGAGCTCTCGCTGAATTATTAGAGAAAATAGGATATCCCCCTCAAATTGAAACACCTTCAAAAAAGAAAAAACAAAAAAAAGCACTTCCAAGAAGCTTTTACATAAAGCTTGGTGTAGCAGGCTTTTGCTTCGGAAATATCATGTTACTCAGTATACCTGAATACTTAGGGATGGAGCATGAATCTGACTTGATCTTTACTAGATTTTTTGGATGGCTAAATCTGTTACTTTCTCTTCCAGTATTTTTTTATAGCAGTACAGAGTATCTTTCATCTGCATGGCATGGCATTAAGCAGAAGTTTATTAATATGGATGTCCCCATTTCATTGGGGATTATCACCTTATTTTCAAGAAGTGCTTATGAGATTATTTCCGGAACAGGAACAGGATATATGGACTCTTTGGCAGGGCTGGTTTTTTTCCTGCTCATCGGGAAATGGTATCAACAAAAAACGTATGCAGCTCTTTCTTTTGACAGAGATTATGCTTCATATTTTCCGGTAAGTGTCACCTTAGTAGAAAAAAAAGAACACAAAAACGTTTTATTAAAAGAACTAAAACCTGGTGATAGAGTATTAATCAGGAATCAAGAGCTGATACCTGCTGATGCAGTTCTAATAAAAGGTCAGGGGCAAATTGATTACAGTTTTGTAACCGGAGAATCGGAAAGTATAACGAAAGAAAGTGGAGATTCACTTTATGCAGGAGGTAGACAATGTGGGCAGTCTATTGAGATAGAAATAAAAAAACAAGTAAAAAACAGCTATCTCACCCAATTGTGGAATCAAGATATCTTTAAAAAAGAAAAAGAAAGCGGTCTCACTGCTTTAGCTGATTTAGTAAGCAAATATTTTACGCTTATCATCATACTACTCAGCTTGGCAACTAGTGTTTTTTGGTATATAAATGACCCGAAAATGGTAGCCTCTGTAGTGACTGCTGTATTAATTGTTGCTTGCCCATGTGCATTGGCACTTACCATCCCTTTTGCTTATGGCAATGCTACAAGGTTACTTAGCAAAAAAGGAATATACCTGAAAAATACCAACACAATTGAGACCCTCTCTAAAATTGATACCATCCTTTTTGATAAAACGGGTACGTTAACTATACAGGATGCCAGTCAAATAAGGTATTACGGAAAAAGTCTTTCTACTGTGCAAAAACAGGTGCTACAAAGTATGACGGCTCATTCAACACATCCTTTGAGTATTACCTTACAAAAATATCTAAAGCAAAAAATTGAATCGAAAGCTTTAGAGGATTTCCAAGAAATTACAGGTAAGGGCTTAAAAGCAGTCCATAAAAACTACATCTATAAGCTAGGAAGTGCCTCCTTTACCAACGCAACTGTAAAAAAATCTACACAGCAGACTAAAGTATATTTCTCTGAAAACAACCAAGTTATCGGATACTTTGAGTTCGGGAATTTATACAGAAAGGGCTTTGAAAGAGTAATGGACGATTTGGGTAAAACGTATGAATTACACTTGCTATCGGGAGACAATGCCAGTGAGCAGCAAAATTTAGCAAAGTATTTCGGCAACATGGCGCACATGCACTTTAACCAGTCTCCGCAAGATAAACTCAATTATGTAAAGCGACTTCAACAAAAAGGCAAAAAAGTATTGATGATTGGCGACGGTTTAAATGATGCAGGGGCACTTAGACAAAGTAATGCAGGTATTTCCATTTCTGACGATATTTATCACTTCTCTCCTTCCTGTGATGCTATTATGGATGCAAATGTATTTAGTAGGCTCAGCCGAGTAATTGCCTTTACTAAATCAGCCTACTTTGTGGTTTTATTAGGTTTTATATTTTCATTTTCTTATAACCTAGCAGGTTTAAGTTTTGCTGTAAGTGGCTACCTCACTCCGCTTATTTCGGCAATTTTGATGCCTTTAAGCTCTGCTACTGTAGTTATTTTTGCTACTGCTGCAACTTATTTTAGAAGTAGGAGAATTTTTGGGAAAGATTGATAATCACTCATTCAATTCTATATCTATCCAAACCAATCTATGGTCTGAACTGGCATTATCTTTTACCAGATAGTGGAGTTTATTATTAGTTGGAGGCCAGAAAACACCTGATTTTTTGATCTTAATATTTTTTGAGGGGATTAAATAATCAACTCGTAGTCCCCAAGAGGATGTATCAAAAGCAGGGTTACCTAACTGTTTATCTTGTTTTTGTTGGGCATTTTCCAATCCACCTTTTGATTTGGGCACCTTCTTACCTTTTATCAGACCTGAATACACATTAGGATGTAGTAGTAATTGTTTTATCGCCTGATTGTAGGAATCTCCATCAAAAGGGTCGGCATTCATATCTCCACCAATTACAAAAAAAGCATTATCAGATAGCCCTCCTTTTTTACCCTTATCATCATATAAATAATCAGCTTTCCCCTCAGCAATGTAGTCGGCAAAGAGACGAATTTCATCATAATTTCTCTTTCCGTTTTTATCTTCTGGGCCGTCGAAAACAGGTGGTGTTGGGTGTGCTACCAAAAGATGTAAAGTATCCTGGTTAATGATAATGGGTAAATCCACATGATTTTTAGAAGACAACCTAAAAGCATTTTTTGCCAATTCGTTGTAGTAAGATTCTTTGTTTTCAGGTTTTAAGGGAAGTTTAGCATTTGGCATATCTTTCCACAGAAACCTTTGAAAAGTACGGACATTCTGTAGATCAATTGGAAATCGAGACAAAATTAAAAAAGCATATTGACCGGGAAAAGTACCAAATCCAAAAGCATCGCCTGGTCCATCATATTTACCGTCATTATCAAAGTCTTCTCCCGAAGGATAACCTGTATTTGTTTCAGGTAAATAAAAATAGGGGAAATCTATAGGTTTAGCTCCATTCTGAACTCTAGCAAGGTATTTTTCTTCAAATAAACGTAATGCTCTGTCTTCTTTATCATAATCAAATTCTTGCAGTATTAAAATATCAGGGTTTACTCTTTGAATAATTTCGGCAACATTACTGAGTTGATTAGATGTATTTTCTGACAGGAGTTCTTGCAGTAAAGCTCCTTTTTCAGATCGGTTTAATGCCGAATTAAATGTAGCAATTCTTACGTTTTGAGCATTTACATATTGTAAACTGAGTAAAACGTGAAAAAAAAGTAATTGAAGAGATAGATAAAAATGCTGAACGACAGTTGACACGACCCATGTAAAACTTAACAAATGTGAAAGATAACGCTTAAAAAATGATATTTGTTAATAGTAATCGTGTAATATAAAACTTTCTAACAAACTACTTAAAACATGCAACAATCTAAAGAGCAAAATCTACTGAAAGAATATTTCCAACTTAGTTCAACTATTTTTGCCACCAACTCTCCAAAAGAGATGTCAGAAATTAAAAGTAAACTTTGGGAGATCAGAAGAGAGATAAAAGCACATCAATCATCGGCAGCTTAATTTCTAATACTATCTAATTAACAAAAATAATCCTTTTTGTTCCTTTTCATTACCAAAAACATCTCCTGCTTTCACTACATAAGAGTATGGACCTACAGGCACTTCATTACCATTGAATGTGCCGTCCCAGCCTTCCTCAATGTCATCAGAGGTAAAAATAAGCTCTCCCCAGCGACTAAAAATTTGCAATTTGTAATTAGTGATGAGTTGTCCTCTTAAAAAGAACGTGTCATTCAACCCGTCGTCGTTTGGTGTAAATGCTTCAGGAGCTAATAATTCTAATTCATCAATAATCACAGCAATGTTTGAAAAAGAAACTAGAGAAGCATCATGATCTGCTACTACCTTTATTCTGTATTGCCTAATTATACTTTCATCATCACTATTAATATCTATAAAAGATTGCGTGTTTCTGGCTAAATTTTCAATGCTATCAATTATATTTCCTTGTTCGTCTAAGATTTCTAGTGTATAAGAAAAACCAAAAGGAAAACCCTGAAAAGGTGTCCAATTCAGTTCATTACCTTCATCACTTTTCTGTCCACTTAATAGTACAGTACAAACCGTTACACTTTCTGGAGAAAAGTTATTACAAGTATCTTGAGTAATTATCTTATAACAATAACTAGCTGCATTAACATTCACAACTGTATCGTTATAAGTATCTGATGTAGTATCTATATCGGGCAAACTAGTGAAAGCACTCCCATTTTCAGCACGTTGTATATCAACTGTTCTGATATTTCCCAAATCTGCCGGTAGTTCATAAGTTAACACAACACTATCACCTTCAACTGTAACATTAAGAATCTCTGCAACAGGTGGGTCAGTTGCTGAGCTGGCTGTAATGCATTGCTCACTGCTTAAGGCACTAGCACCATTGCTATAAACGGCTTCTAGTTGGTAGCAATAATCTACATTACACAATACATCCTCATGGTTATAAGCCGTTATTCTGTTATTTAAAATCGTTTCCGAAAGTACACCATCAATATAGATATTGAACTGATCAAACAATGGTGAAAGCAAAAATGGCCGCCATTCTACCTGATTAGTACCTCTTGCATCTGTAAGGCGTAAATCCGACACACATATTTCATCAGAAATTATGGTGGTGCCGGCACAGGCATCAAAACTTTTAATCCTAAAACATGATAGCTCATCTCTTGTATTTCTCCCTTGTAGAGCAAGCGTATTTTGCCCAGCATCTAAGGTATCTACGTCTACAAAAGCACCTCTTTCAATGCTTTCTTGCAAAATATAAACAACACTTTCAGAGATTGTATAATTGAGCTGAATATCACCATTAGTTAAAACCTCTGCTCTATCAATACTCCCTTGGTCAATTACATTTTCAGGAATAAAGGAACGTGAACTTTCACCACATGATGCGTTTCCACCATCCGTAAATCCTCCTTTCACAGTCACTTGGCGTTCTAAAGCATCAGAATAAACATGTGTAGCTACTTCATTTCTTCCTACCCTAACTAGAGGACTTCCATCGCCAAAATCTATATCATAAAAATCATAAAGCGTATCGGTTACATTAACCCTAGCGGTAAAGCCTGAGCATTTATCAAGTATAAATTGAGGAGTCTCAGGAGCAATTACCTCAATATAATCTTCCCTTGTTATTGGAACAGCTGCTCCAGCAGATGCATCAAGCTGTATGAGTTGTACAATACTATAGATTCCTGGTTCAGTATAAGTAAACGTATTACCATCACCAAAAGCTTGGCCTTCAAAGAAACTATATTTTACTTCATCAGGTGTTAGCGTATTATCCACTAAACTTACAGTAATTGTAAGCGGAGCGCATCCCTTTGTCACATCTGCTTCAAAATCTAGGTTCTGTGCATTAAGGAAACAAGGCACACCAAAATAAATAGCAATTTTTAAAATAAAACGAAGTGATAAACTCAAAGCAAAAAAATTAAAAAAATAAAGTAAAAACTTTTATATAGAAACAATCTGATAAATTATAAATTCCAACTGCGTATTTTATTGTCTATATTACCTTTCTAGGTCAAAAAATTAAACTATTTACTTATAAGAAAAATTGAAGAACATGATATAGCAGTTGGTTTCAAATATTTTAATATGTATCTATTCACTGAATTTGTATTACAAAAAATAGTAATGTTTGCCATCTTTTAAGTCACCCAAAACCTATCCGTGATAAAAACCCAATTTTTTATATCTGTCTCAGTTCATAATTTCAAAATCAACCACATTAAATACAAAAAACTCATACATTTAAATACCGAATTTAAAACAATAAATATGCGACATTTCGTCAGAATTATAAAAAAATCATCCCCCTTTTTTACTATACTTTCTTTATCGATATTATTAGCTAGCTGTAGTTCGAAATCTGAAAGAGAACTGGGTTTATTACCTTCAGCAAAAGGAGACCAGTACGAAGTGATTTTAGTAATGGATACAGTTAAATGGAAAGGTGAGTTAGGTGAGCAAATAAGAGATATTTTTATGGAGGAAATAAAGGGGCTTCCACAACCTGAACCCATATTTACAGTAAGGCGCATTAATCCGGTAGCATTTAAGGGCTTTTTACGACAGCATAAAAACCTAGTATTGGTCACTACTTTCGATGAGCGAACTGCTGGCACACAAAAACTGAAAGAATTCTTTTCTTTAGAAAGCATTGAAAGGGTTAAAAATGACGACAATTTATTCATGACCTCCCAAAGAGATCAGTTTGCCAAAGGTCAAATTGTATTAAATCTATTTGGAAAAGATGAGCAAACACTTGTAAAAAACCTGAAGAAAAATAAAGCACGTGTACAAGATATTTTGGTTGAGGTTGAAAGAAAAAGAATGGAGGCTTCACTATTTAAAGCTAGAAAAAAAGAGTTGGAAGCTGCTTTAAAAAAGAAGCACGCACTAGATATCATTATTCC
>JBCDJE010000174.1:0-7755 GCA_038748185.1 Bacteroidota bacterium | reverse complement strand
TTTTAAAGAAATAAAGGTTACTTTTTAAGCGATGATATATTAAGAAGTAAATCAAAAAGATTTTCAATAATCGGTATGTAATGTATGGTAAAAAGAAAAATGCCTCGCTTTTAGTGGGGCATTTTCTATGTTACACTATCCAACAAAACTAATAAGTACACCTGCAGCTACAGCCGAGCCAATTACACCAGCGATATTACTTGCCATAGCATATTGTAACAGATGATTACCAGAGTCGTATTTCAATCCAATCTCATTTGCTACCCGTGATGCCATAGGAACAGCACTTAAACCAGTAGCACCAATTAAAGGATTAATTTTCTTTTCGGCAAAGAGGTTATAAACCTTTACAGCTAAAACACCTCCGGTAATTGAAATAGCAAAAGCAATAAAACCTCCTAGAATAATTAAAAGTGTGTTTGAGTTTAAGAAAGAGGTAGCAGTCATTGTAGCACCAACAGATAAGCCTAAAAAAATTGTTGCCGTATTCATAATTGACCCTGAAGCGGCCGCATGCAACCTTTCCGTTGAAGTACCTATTTCCTTTATCAGATTGCCAAAAAGTAACATGCCCACTAATGGTACAGAAGAAGGTACTAATATGGCAACTATGATTCCTAGTAAGATAGGAAAGATAATCTTTACTGCTTTCAGATTTTTGATTGGCACTTTAGAAGGATACATTTTATCCATCTTTTTCATATTAATTTTTAGTTCTTTTTCTGTAATAGTAAATTTTACTACCAGTGGAATAATAACAGGTACCAGCGCCATATAAGAATAAGCAGCAATAGCAATAGGGCCTAATAAATGTGGGGCAAGTTTAATGGTGGTAAATATAGCTGTTGGTCCATCTGCACCACCTATGATTCCTAAAGAAGCAGCTTCTTTAAGATTAAACCCAAATGCTAAAGCACCAAACAATACAGAAAAAATACCAATTTGGGCGGCTGCACCAAATAATGCCAATCTCAAGTTTCGGAGCATAGGTCCGAAATCGGTAAGTGCACCAACACCCATAAAAATGATTGGAGGCAATAGCCCTGTCTTAATAGTCGAATAATAAATTAAATTCATGATACCATATTCCTTTGCAATCTCTAATAGTGTCATGTGTAGGATAGCGTCATTTTCTCCGCTAGGAATTACACCCATATTACCACCAGGAAAATTTGCCAACAGTATCCCAAAAGCAATTGGGACTAATAATAAAGGTTCAAATTCTTTTTTAATGCCTAAATAAAGTAAGATGAGCCCTATTAAAAGCATTAATAATGTACCAGGCGATAAAATAAGATCGCCTAAAGCGGTCATCTTGTAAAGGTTTTCCAAAATTTCCATAAACTATACGATCTTCATCAAGGCATCATCTTCCTCCACATCGTCACCATCTGTATAACAAATTTCTACAATCTTGCCACTTATATCTGCTGTGATAGCATTGTAAACTTTCATTGATTCAATGTATCCGATAATATCGCCCTCTTTAATTACATCTCCAGTATTAACTCCTTTTTCAGCAGGTGTTTTTGTCCTGAAAAACTTGCCTTCTACCGGAGCAGAAATTTCTTTTGAGTTTCCATTTACTGAAGGTGTGGCTTCTCCTATACTATTCTTATCCTTTCCTGTTTCATTTACAGAAGTATTACCTTCTTTTTCATCATAGCTTACTTTTACATTGAATTTTTCTCCATTAACTTCAATATTCATAGCTTTTGGATAGATAACTGCACTGGTTGGCAATTCACTTTTAGATTCGGTTGCAACGACTTGTGAATTAGCTGTTAACTTTTCAGCTTTCTTTTTAGCTAAATCTTCTTCAAATGCCTTTTTGGCTGTACCAGACTTATAAGCACGGTACTGTTGTGGGTGCATCGCAAGCTCCATTAACTCTTCATCATCTTCACCAGTATCCCAGGTATTATCAGCCATTTCCTTTCTGAAAACATCTAAACTGTCAGGATAAAGGTCTTGGGGTCTACCTTCAAAAAATTCTCGACCTTGTGCCTGAGCTAACATTACTAACTCTTCATCTAATTCTCCCGGTAACTTTCCCGATTTACCTAAAATCATATCCCAGATATTATCTGCAATCATCGACCACCTTTCCTTTCCCTTATATATTTGAATCACATTCATTAGCGCCACATTTTTAACATACTGGCTGTAAGGTGTCACTAAGGGCGGATAACCTAATTTTGGCCAAATGTATTCTACTTCTTCAAATAGTTTTATAAGTAATTCGTCTTGTGTAACAGCAGACTTATCACGTTTAGCTAACCATTTATTTAAACTGGTAAGATTGTTCTCTAAATCAGCCATTAAGCTTCCCATCATCCCACCTGGTAGACCAGAACCAATCAATAAAGAATTCATCATCCTATTTTTAGGATTGATATAGTATCCTAAAAAGTCATCAATAAAGGCTTGTGTTAAACTTCTTGCCTCCATATAAGCCTTCATATTGATATCAGGTACAGAAAATCCTGCATCTTTTAACATGGCATGGGCAGTAAGCAAGTCTACATGCCCAGTTCCCCAAGAGAGGGGTTCCATGCCTACATCAATTATTTCAGCACCCGCTCTGGCAACTTCAAGAATGGATACCGGTGCAAATCCAGGACCCGAATGCCCATGATACTGAATAAGCACTTCAGGATAATTTGCTTTTATTCCTGCCACTATTTTGCCTAAAGAAACTGGCCTGCCAATACCTGCCATATCTTTCAAACAAATCTCATCAGCTCCGTTATCAATAAGCTTAGCGGCTAATTCAATATAATAATCTACTGTATGAATTTTAGAGTAGGTTAGGCAAAGCGTTCCTTGGGCTATCATTCCTCCCTCCTTAGCATAGGTGATAGAATCTATGATATTTCGCTCGTCGTTCAAACCATCAAATGAGCGGGCTATGTCGGTTCCTTGTTGCTTCTTTACCTTAAACATGAGCTTGCGTACATCGGCAGGAACAGGGCTCATTCTAATACCATTCAGCGCTCTTTCAAGCATATGTGTTTTAATCTCAACATCGTTAAAAGGCTGTGTCCATTGCCTTACAGAATGATTCGGGTTTTCTCCAAATAATAAATTGATTTGCTCAAACCCACCACCATTGGTTTCCACTCTGGCAAAACAACTCATGTCGATAATGACAGGTGCTATTTGTACAAGTTGATCTACCCGTGGCATATATTTCCCAGAGGACTGCCACATGTCCCTGTACATAAGTGAAAATTGAATTTCTTTTCCCATTTTCTTCGTTGTTTTCTTGTCTGCTGTAATTATATTGTTTAGTCTATTTTGTCAATTGATTTTATATTTCCTTTGCCCTGAGTAACGACCTCAACAGTAGTAACAATTGCAGCCAATTTATTTGGGGGTAAAGCTTGGTTGATAGTAGCTAATGAATCTTTTTTGTGTGTTGGTGCCTCTTTATGAAAAGCATTTACCAACCTAATTAATAATTTACCTAAAATAACTACCATAAACAGCACAAAAAATACCGTTATCATCCCTACAAGTAAAAGCATCAACGCAGTACCAAAAACCCCTTCCATTATAATTCTTTGATATTAAAAATTTGTCGGTTAATTTATGTATCCCATTTGGGAAATAGCAATAAAATATGATTCAATGTATTGCTTTTGGACAACTTCGCAAAAATATTGAATACCTTTTTCAAATAATGTAATTTTTTATATTAGATTCTATGACAAAGGTCAGTTAAAACAATAAGCTTATAAAGAGATTTACCTCACTATGAGGTTGAAAATAGAAACATCCGTAAAACAAGACTATAAGTCTGTATGGAATGGATTTGACGAAACACTGTTTCTCAAACTTTCACCACCATTCCCTCCAGTTAAATTAATTAGATTCGACGGCTCTATTAAAGGAGATCGCGTAATTTTAGAACTCAATTTCTTTTTATTCAAACAAGAGTGGGAAAGTGAAATTACTGATAATGGTGAGTTAGAAAATGAGATTTACTTTATTGATGAAGGTATTCGATTGCCATTTTTTTTAAAAAGTTGGAAGCATAAACATAGAATTATAAAATCTGGCGAAGGTTCCATCATTTCAGATGAAATAGAATTTACAGCTCCTATTCCGGGGATGGAGCTAGCATTATATCCAACAATGTGGCAGCAATTTAACTATCGTAAACCCATATATCAATCGTTTTTTGATATAAAATAAAAAAGCCAAGCTGAAAACAGCTTGGCTCAATATTTAATGCAAAATTAGTGGATTACATCATGCCTGGCATGCCACCACCCATTCCTGGGTGACCTCCACCGCCCATTGGAGCAGGATTTTCTTCTGGCTCATCTGCTATTACACATTCAGTAGTTAATAGTAGAGAAGCAACAGAAGCAGCATTCTGTAATGCAAGTCTTGTTACTTTAGTAGGATCGATTACTCCAGCTTGTACTAGGTCTTCGAACTCACCTGTACGTGCATTATAACCATAGTTTCCTTCGCCTTCTTTTACTTTCTGTACAATTACAGAAGCTTCTTGACCAGCATTATCCACGATAGTTCTTAATGGAGACTCAAGTGCAATTTTCACGATATTCACACCTGTTTCTTGGTCTTCATTCTCACATTCAACACTACCAAGTACATTTAGGGCACGGATGAAAGCAACACCTCCACCAGTTACAATACCTTCTTCTACAGCGGCTCTTGTTGCATGTAATGCATCATCTACCAAATCTTTCTTCTCTTTCATTTCAACTTCAGTAGCAGCACCAATGTAAAGGATCGCCACACCACCAGAAAGCTTAGCAAGTCTTTCTTGCAATTTCTCACGGTCATAGTCAGAAGTAGTATTTTCGATCTGTTGTTTGATCTGGTTAATACGCGCCTGAATATCATCTTGACTACCATTACCATTTACTATGGTAGTGTTGTCTTTGTCTATAAGCATTTTCTCAGCAGTACCCAAATACTCAATCGTGGCATTTTCTAATTTATAGCCTCTCTCCTCAGAAATCACTGTACCACCAGTTAAAATAGCGATATCTTCCAACATTGCTTTTCTTCTGTCTCCAAAACCAGGAGCTTTTACAGCAGCTATTTTTAAAGCGCCTCTAATCTTATTAACTACTAAAGTAGCTAAAGCCTCTCCTTCAACATCTTCAGCAACAATAACAAGTGGTCTGCCAGTTTGAGCAACTGCTTCCAGTACAGGAAGTAATTCCTTCATGTTAGAAACCTTCTTATCATAAATAAGAATATAAGGATTTTCTAGATCAGCCTCCATTTTGTCGGTATTAGTAACAAAATAAGGAGAAAGATAACCTCTATCAAACTGCATACCTTCTACAGTTTTTACTTCAGTTTCAGTTCCTTTGGCCTCTTCAACAGTGATTACACCGTCTTTACCAACCTTGTCCATCGCTTCGGCAATCATTTTACCTACTTCTTGGTCGTTATTAGCAGAAATAGAAGCAACCTGAGATATTTCTTTAGAACCATCAACTGATTTGGATACATTAGCTAACTCAGCAACTATTGCAGTAACTGCTTTATCTACACCTCTTTTTAAATCCATTGGATTAGCACCTGCGGTTACGTTTTTAATACCCGCAGTATAAATTGCTTGAGTTAAAACGGTAGCTGTGGTAGTACCATCACCAGCTTGGTCAGCAGTTTTAGAAGCAACTTCTTTCACTAGTTGAGCGCCCATATTTTCAACTGGATCATTCAACTCAATTTCTTTTGCAACAGAAACACCATCTTTTGTGATCGAAGGCGCTCCGAATTTCTTATCAAGGATTACATTTCTTCCTTTAGGACCTAATGTTACTTTCACTGCTTCAGCTAAGGTATCTACACCTTTCTTCAGGTCTTCTCTCGCCTTAGTGTCAAATAAAATTGATTTTGCCATGTTTTTAATTAATTAAAAGTTCAATAATTAATTACTCTAATTATGTGTTGATATAGAAATCAACGTAGTGTAAAAATGATTTAAATTGTTTAGACTATTGCAAAGATATCAGACTCTCTCATAATGAGATAATCTTTACCTTCTACATTAATCTCAGTACCTGAATACTTACCATATAAAACAGAATCACCAACTTTTACAGTTAAAGGCTCATCTTTTTTTCCTGTACCTACCGCTACTATCTGACCTTTTTGCGGTTTTTCTTTTGCTGTGTCAGGAATGATAATTCCAGATGCTGTTTTCTCTTCTGCAGGTGCAGGTTCTACCAGAACTCTGTCTGCCAACGGTTGAATGTTTACTTGTGACATTTTTGAAAAAATTGATTTTTGTGTCCTTAAATTAAAGAATCTTGATTGAAATTGACTTAACTGATAGCATTTCTTATGCCATAGCAAAAGTATGACATTTTGGTAGAGTTAATACTGACATTTTTACATTTTTTATCATTTATATGTTAATTAATAGATTTTTCTTACATCTAAAACTGTAAATTCAAATACGAAAGCATGACAGAAATACAATAAAAAAGCTAATAAATCACTTTTGTTTGTCAATTTGTCTTTCAACTATATTTCCTGTTCTATCGATGTTTGTCCAAGTCGATCCTGAAAGAACCAAAGCCTCTCCATTTTCAAAAGGATAAGCAAAATCAAAAGAACAAGGAATCATTAAATGGTTATCGGCATCAATGTAGCCCCACAAAAATTTATTTCTTACAGCAGCCAAGTCTTCACTAAAAGAAGTAGCAATTTCATAAGTTGGAGAGATAATAAATTTTCCGGTTTTATCAATAAATCCCCATAGATCTTTTTGTTTTACGGCTGCTTTGCCTTCATTGAATGATTGAGCATCTTCAAATTTTAAAGAAATTATTTCTTCTCCTCTCTCATCTATAAATCCGTAAAGTCCATCTTTTTCAACTAAAATCATCGATTCCTTTTTATTACCAATATAATCGTAATCAACAGTCTTTTCTATAGTTTGCTGTACACTATCTTTTATTTTCTTTTTCACATCAGTCCGCATTTGCTTAAACGAATACTCACTAGTATCAGAAAGAGTTTGTGCTTCATTTGATAAACTTTTTTCTTCTTTAATATTACATGTTGTTAAAAAAAGTATTAATGCAAGAATTAATGTATTATCTATAGTAACATTATTAACCTTAAATACTATGTTTCCAAGATTTTTCACAGTGTTTTTATTTTTGTTTGGTTGCTTTCTAAATTCATACGGTTCCACTCAAAAAGAGGTGCTTTGTCAAATAGATTCTCAATTTTTATACCCTTGGTATACGCAGCAATATAGCCTTAAAAAATCCTTAAAACATCGTATCTCTCCACCTGAAGTGTATGAAAGAATTAAAGTAGACAACAACTCTTTTGCAGCTTGGCTTAGACACTTACCACTAAAAGAAGCTGGTACTCAGGTTATGCTTTACAATGGTCGAGCAAAAAATAGACAGGATGTACACGAAGCAGTTGTAGACATTGATATTGGAGGTAGGGATTTACAACAGTGCGCTGATGCAGTAATACGATTACGCTCAGAATACCTCTATGCAAGAAAAAGATTTGATGATATAAGTTTCCACTTCACAAACGGTCAGCTTATCGCTTATATCGAGTGGCGAAAAGGTAAGAAAATAGCTTTTAAAAATAACCGCGCTCAGTGGATACAAACTAATAATAACCAGACTGATTATAGCAGCTTCAGGAAATACAATAATTTAATATTTGCTTATGCGGGCACTTACTCTTTATCTAAAAATATGCACCCTGTAGTAAACCTTAATAATA
>JBCDJE010000173.1:0-7756 GCA_038748185.1 Bacteroidota bacterium | reverse complement strand
TTGAAATAACCCCAAAAGGAACTAGGCTTAGAAAGTTTGACAGTAAAGACTTTCTTACTTACCAGCTACCTTTTGAATACAGCCCACAAGCCAAAGCGCCACTTTTTCAAAAGTATTTGGATAGAGTACTTCCCGACAAAAAAAGGCAGATGGTTCTTGCGGAATATTTAGGATTCATTTTTATAAAAAATGGAAATAGTGCATTAAAAGAAGAAAAAGCTCTTATACTTTACGGCTCAGGAGCTAATGGTAAATCAGTTTTTTTTGAAATAGTAAACGCACTGGTTGGTAAGGAAAATATAAGCAGCTATTCATTACGTGAGTTGACTAATGAAAATGGCTACTATAGAGCCGAAATCGCTAATAAGTTAGTTAACTATGCCAGTGAAATTAACGGCAAGTTACAAACCGATGTATTTAAGCTTCTAGTTTCCGGTGAGCCAGTTTCTGCACGTTTGCCTTATGGTAATCCAATGCAGTTAAATCAGTATGCAAAACTAATATTTAACTGTAATGAACTGCCTAAAGATGTTGAGCATACAAATGCATATTTTAGACGGTTTTTAATTATTCCTTTTGATGTTACGATACCAGAACACGAGCAAGATAAACAGTTACATACAAAAGTTATTGAAAATGAACTATCAGGTGTTTTTAATTGGGTACTAGATGGTTTGAACAGGCTGCTTGAGCAGAAACGCTTTTCTGAGTGTGATGCTATTAAAAAAGCTATAGAGCAATATAAAACTCAGTCGGATAGTGTAAAAATGTTTCTTGAAGAAAATGGGTACTGTAGCAGTCCAGAAAACAAAATATACATTAAAGACTTGTATCCCGATTATAAAACTTCTTGCGTTGATGACGGCTTTAAACCTGTCAACAAGAAGAACTTCAAAAACAGAATTGAGGCAGCAGGAATAGTCACTGGTTCTGATAGAGTTTCAAATTTTGCTTACTTGATAAAGACAAAAAATAATTTTTAAAAAGTTTTTTTCTACATCCACATTTTCCACTTTTTCCACACAATCGCTCTATTTATAAATATAGTTATACTATTTATTAGAAATATACAATGAAAATCGATAAAGTGTGGATTTTGTGGAAAAGGAGGAAGTCTAAAACAAATAATTTTTTTATGCAATGAATACCGAACATAGATACATATTAGAAAAAAATAGTAAAAAGTACGAGTGCCCAAGCTGTGGAAAAAAGACTTTTACTAGAGTAGTTGATACTGAAATAGGTGAACTTATATCAGATGAGTTTGGTAGATGTGACAGAGAATCAAATTGCGGTTACGAGAATTTGGTAACAAAAGAAGTATTCTTAGAATTGGTAAAAGCTGAAAAATATAACACAGAATATCCCACGAAAAAAAATATTCAAAAGGCAAAATTAAAGCCTAAGAAAAATACAATTTCAACTTCTATCCCTGAAGACATTTTGTATAGCACAATGAAGGATTACGATAGGAATATTTTTCTTCAAAACTTAGCTTATAACATAGCATACCCTTTACCGGAATGTGATATTGAAAAAGTAGTTTCAATGTATTATTTGGGTACGGTTTCAAAGGGGTATAGAAGAGGAGCAATTACGTTTCCTTTTATTGATGAAAATAAAAAAGTAAGGGCTATTCAAGTCAAGCAGTTTGACCAAAAGAACCATACTACAGGTACAGACTTTCTGCCTTCAATAATTGAAAAGCACTACACTAGAAATAAGAAGCCTTTACCTAAATGGTTAGAATCCTATAATAAAAATGAGACTAAGGTTTCTTGTCTATTTGGTGAGCACTTATTGAATAAGTATTCGTCTAATCCAATCGCTTTAGTAGAAGCCCCTAAAACAGCCGTTTATGGTACATTGTATTTTGGTTTTCCAGATGACCCTAAAAACTTTCTTTGGTTAGGTGTCTACAACCTTAGCAGCTTGAAAATCGAAAGGTGTAAAGTATTAAAAGGAAGGGATGTGTACTTATTTCCTGATTTATCTAAAACAGGTCACGCCTATGAGCTTTGGGAAACTAGGGCTAGAGAATTCGAAAAGAAATTGCCTGGCACTAGGTTTACAATATCAGATTTCCTAGAAAAAAATGCTAGCCAAGAACAGAAAAATGAAGGTTGCGACTTAGCAGATTTCTTAATTGAAACTGACTGGCGAGAATATAGGGAGCTAGATAATGAGCCAGAAAAATTGGGTTTACTAACTGAGTCAGATTTTGAATTAATAGAAGAAAAAAAGCAATATAACTTCAATACTACTGAAGCCTATAGCTGCTTCCATCTTCTAGATGATACAAAAGAAGAGCTTTATGATACTACAGAATTAGAAGAATTCTTTAGGAGTGCAGAGTTTCCCTCCACTCCGGTAGAATTAAATTCTTGGACTACTATAACTGATATTCCAAAATTTCTGGAAAGACACCTATCCTATGCTAAAGCCAATAGTTCGAAAAGAGGTTTTGAGGTCTACTATGATAGGCTATGTGAATTAAAGGACTATATCAACTTTCTTGATCATCGCTAAAAATCTAACAAAACTTTACACTATAAAAAAGAGGATAATTTGAGACTAAAAAAAAATACGAATAGCTATAGAGCATTTACCAACAGAATTAAAGAACAAGCTGAATAAAAAAGATATGAAAATGCTTTCTAATTATTAACTATAACATATTGTACAACGCTAGTAAAAGCTAGTATTTAAACTTTAAAATCATGAAAAATTTAGAAACAGGCTTAACAGATAAACAAAAAAAATTTTGTGAGTA
Organism: Bacteroidota bacterium; assembly: GCA_038748185.1. GTDB lineage: Bacteria > Bacteroidota > Bacteroidia > Cytophagales > Flammeovirgaceae > Chondrinema. The sequence goes on along the minus strand of JBCDJE010000173.1, from coordinate 4,983 downwards.
TTACATTCTTCACTGGAATGGAGCAAGGGCAGTTATTCAAGCAGGCTTCGCTAAGTCAGGTGCTACTGTAGAAGCTGCAAGACTATTAAAGAACGAAAAGGTATGTAAGTATTTAAAAGAGCTTAGAACTGATATAGAATCCAAGTTAGAAGTATCTCGGTTTCGCAATGTTCAAGAGTTATCAAAAATAGCTTATAGCAGCGTAGGAGATGTATTTGAAGAAGGATATACTCTTAAGGATTTCGAAAAACTTTCCGATAATGCCAAAGCCTGTATTAAAGATATCCAGGTAGAAGAAAGAAAGAGCAAGGCAGGCGTAAAAGAAATAAAAGTAAGAATAAGAATGTATGATAAGATATCAGCTATTCAAGAAATCAATAAAATAATGGGTTACAATGAGCCTGATAAGATAGTGCACTCAGGAGGTGTCACTTGGAATGAGACAAAATATTACGAGCATTTGAGTGATGATGAATTGATAAGCCTAGCTATGATAGAAAAGAAAATTCATAGTATACAAGAAAGCGAAGGCTAATTTGCACTATTCTAATGTGGGGTAGTGGAAAAGTTTTATAATTTTAAATTATGTTAAGTAAAACTATTATTATGGTTTACAAAGTAACCCAATTTTTACTACTCCCAAATGCTGCAAACACAGAATAGTGAAGTAAAAATTATCACTGTAGAGCAAAATAAAATACTGCTTAATGAAGTAAAACAGAAGAAAATATAAGAAGGCTTCAAATCAAAATATTATACGGTTTTGGGGCAAGACACATCAAATTGTACTATTAATTGAATCCAATATTATGAAAAACAAAAATTCAAAAAAAGACATTAAAGCAAGTCTTGACTTTTACGAAGGATTGCAAACGGCGTCGGTAGTACCTACCCCAACTTTGCCGGAAAGCATGCTTCAATTAGAAAAGCATAAGTACTATAATTTATTCAGTACCTATAAGAAACTAGAAGTAAAATATAGTTATTCCACATTTCTAAGACTTATAAAAAATGATAGAAATTTCAGTGTTGTTAATGGCTATTTTTCCAGAATAAAAGGCTGAAAAACAAGCGTTTAACATCAAAAATTAGTATATTTATATTGCAATTCAATGGTTCTTTTCTATAAGGACGAAGCTTATTTTTTAACTAAAAATTTTCGTGAATGAAATTGATTTAGCCAACATATTCAATACTATCAACGCTTTCTATTTAGAAGTAGATGGGGTAAGGACTAGGATTGATGAGCCTATTCAGTGGGATAGTAATGAAATAATATTAAAGCGTAACTTGTTAAATGCTAATGGCAACTGGGAGCATGGGGTAAATTGGGAATTTACGGGTGAGACATTATCACTGGTATTCGATCAGCATTCAGGGCGCAGTTTAATCTTAGAAGAAATTGCCAATAAGGGTACTGATGCAGAGATTTACTTATTATTCGGCGATGAGACGAATGACTTTATAGAATTCTACAGAGCGGAGTTATTTTTAAGTCAGTACGAGAATAAAGATAGGTTCTTGCATATTCCTGTAAGACGGGTACTATTCAGTGATAAATTCAGAACAAGGGCAGATAGTGAGTTTGAGCTATTACGTAATACGGATATAGATGGGAATTCGATTACTCCGCTCGTCCCAAAGAAGATGGCTTTATTTTCCCAGATCATAAAGAAATTCTATAAAGCTGATTATACAAACATAGAGGATTTTGCTACTATTTTTACTTTTGTAAATCGTCTTTTCAATGATAGTGGAAAAAAAGTTGAGCGCATAGGTGATACCTGGGGCTTTGTTGGGGCTGGTTTTTTCCAGTTTGGTTTCCCGAAAAAAACAATAATTCCATTAGGTAAGGATTTATCTATTGACACGACATTCCATATTGGTCTTGATAGAAGAGCACTTAATAGGAAAGGGGTTATAAGGTCAAATGGACGTGTTGCTCCAGACTTCGAGGAAGGTCAACCCCATTTAGATGTAGAATATTTTTATGAAGCTACCGAAGCAGGAAGGCACGAAATAGAAATAGACTGGAACTTCTCTGCTAATATGGTGATAAGGAATGAAGGTGGTTTTGCCTTCTTTCTACAGCGCTATGCTTTAGAGGTTTTTACACCTGATGAAGACAGCACAGAAGAAAATCCTAAAGGGAAAATAAAAACCCACATTCTTTTTGAAGATACTGACACTTTCAATACTACGGGTGATGTACAAAAAATAGCCAGTAGGAATATTACCGACACACTGACTGTAGATTTAAATGTAGGAGACAGATTAAGGTTGTGGGTGTACATACAAGAGGATTCAAATCAATTGCAAAATGTAGTTGACTTCTTCCAATCCGGCACATCCTTTATCAACAGGGATATGGCTATCCGTATTAAAGGCTTCACCCAATCAGAACCTAGCTATACAGAATATATTCCTGTTTTTGATGCTTTAAAACAAGCTGCATTAATAGCAACGGGCAGAGATATAATAAAAAGTGAATTACTGGAAACAGGTGGTTTAAAGAACTTGGTATTGTTCAACGGTAGAAATGCCCGTGGCTGGACTATGAACGAAGCACCGCCAGTTGTATCGCTTTCAAAATTATTAAGGTCTATTAATGCAATAGCTTGCACAGGAATGGACTTTGAGAAAGATGAAAACGACAATGATATAGTCAACATCAAGAAGGCTGAAGAGTTCTATAAGGATAGTGAGATAATAAAACTAGGACGCCCGGCTGAGTACGAAGAGAGTCCACTAAATGATATAATTTTTAATGAAATACATGTAGGCTTTAAAAAGTCAGCAGTAGGAGAAATAGAAGAAAGCGAAGGTTTAAACGACTTTCATGATATTAAGAAATATGCTACTCCTATAAGGGCTGAAAAGAACACGTTAGAAATACTGAGTGATTATTTAATGTCAGGTACGGCATTAGAATCTACTAGGCGTCAGCAAAAAGTAATAGATGATACAAAAGATACCAAGTTTGATGAAGATGTATTCATGGTATTTAAAGCAGATGATTCTTCATTTAAGAATGTGCAAATATTCGGCTTAGATGATGTCATTATTTCTAATTTGAGGATGTACAACTTCAGGGGTATTGCAGACGAAATAGAAGTCTCTGGCACTGGAACATTATTAGATGGGACTTTTAGTATTTCTGCTTTTTCTACTTCTAAGGCTGTAGACGGCACTTTATTAAAAGGTTCAGTAAGGGTTAGTAATGGTTTATTCGGTTCATCGGGAATGGCTGGAAGAGGTACTATTACTATGAAAAGAAATGGTGAGGTAATAGACTACCCTGAAAGCAGAGAGAAGTTCAACTTTGTAGAGGGTATTGAAGGAGAGGTTTATAATTTAAGAACCCACCCTGCTAGAATGCTAAGGGCATGGTCAAAGGTAATTAACTCAGGATTGCATTTTTATAACTTTCAAGACAAGATTAGGTATTTAAGCAGCAAAGGCAATAATATCACTACAAGGCTACGAGCTACTTCTGCAGATACATTAGGTGACATTCTTTATGAGACGATTAAAGATGATGCAGATTTTGAGTTAATGCAACTCCAGTTAAAAAGGGAATTATTCCAGCCTATAAAAGCTAGGTGTAAGGTAAGGGTATCACAAAAAGAATTATTCTACATACGCAGGGCATTTGAAAACAAATCACCTGACGGGAATAACAACGGGTATATCACTACTTATGATTACGATGGTAGGCTAGTACAGTTATACCCCTTAGAATTGAAGTATTTGCCTTTAAATGAGATGATTGAAATAGAGGGGATAGTAAAAGCCAAAAGTGCCGAGAAAATACCTATTGATCCTAATACTGGACAGGATAATGGTGATGGAGGAGGCTTCAACGATGGGGACTTCGATAAAAACGATTTTGATAATGACGATTTTGTAACTAATTGAAAACAAATAATAACAATGGAAACATTAAGAAAAAAAGTAGAAGATTTATTAAATGATTTTGAGAAACAACTAGACATCTTTGAGGCTGAAATTCTCAATGAGACAGAGGATCAATTGGAGGCTAAGCAAGCAATTTTTACTGCTTATAGTGTATTATCTCCTGATAATCAACCAATGAATCACGGTCAAGGCTCCGTGAAGTATCTCCTGGAAAAGCTTGTTGAACGAAAAGCACTAACGGCTGATACAGCTTTTAGAAAAGAAGAACTAAATGTACGGGCAAAAGCTGAATCACTTATGAGGCAAAGAAAATCAGAAGAAATGAAAAAACAAGAAGCAGAGCTTGATAGGCAAAGGGAAATCGATGAAGCCCTCGCTTGGAAAGCAAGTAAAGACAAAGAAGCGAAATACGAAAAAATATTAAAGGAAATAGGTAAAAAATAAGATTATGCAAACAGAAGTAGAAAAATTGAAAGCCGATCTCTTAGATAGTAAAATAACAAACTTTAAACAAAAAGCTCTGAAGTTGCGAAATTTCAAAGTACCAGAAGGATTACATAAAGATGATGTTGATGACTATTTATTGTTTTTGGATAACAAGCTAGATAAGGCAATTAAAGAAAACTTTGAATTTGAATTTGATGCAAGAGGTGAAGTTTATGCCAAAGATAAGTCAGGTAAGCTTCACACTAATATACCAGGAGTAATTGGTGAGCTGATAGCTGGTTCAGGGGTGAAATTTGAAGATACTAAAGGGAGCTATAATCTGCCTGATATTTCAAGCAATAAATACTCTAACATACAGGAAGCTCAGCAAAGGCTTGAAAGTGAGATGAGTGACAAAGGTATCTGGCCAAGCGATCCACGCTACATTGCTGCCGAAGTACAAGCAGGTATAAAGGAATTGGGAAAACTACATCCCTATATTCAAGCCGATGTAAAGAAGCATTTGTAGTGCCTTTTATTTTATGCATTGTTATAAAAATAGCAGTATAAAATTCTGTATAGAACTATATTTCATGAAATAGCTTCAAGGCAGAATAAAAGTTTGAAGGTCGATAGAAT
>JBCDJE010000172.1:0-7810 GCA_038748185.1 Bacteroidota bacterium | reverse complement strand
GTTTTGGGCAAAAATTATTTGACTTTTAAAAAATAGACAGACTAATAGGAGCCAGTAAAATTTTTTCATAGAAAATTTAATTTAATATAATTTTTCTTATGCCAATACCTTTGGTTGTGAACAATTTTAGGAAATAAGTACCAGTAGAAATTGCACTAGTATTTAACCGGATTTCCTTTTTTGTAATATGGTTTTGATGTATGTGTACTTTACCTGAAATATCAAATAAAACCAGTTCTTTCACTTCTCCATCTACATAAAAAAAGTTTCTAGCAGGAATAGGATAAATATTTATTTCACTTAAAATTTCATCCACAGTATTTGTAATAACATTTGCTTGGTTCACAATAATATCAACTGTTTTATCACCTGCTCCTAATGTAACCTTACCAGTACGAGCGTCTTCCTCAGTAGCATTAATGTAGAGTTTCACCTTACCATAGAGTCCACTTTCAACTTTTTCTACACTAATCCACGTGTCATGCGCAACTACATCCCACTGTAAACTGGCAACTACTTGGATCTCAAAAGTTTGATTTTTCTTATCTACTTGAAGTGAAGTGGGGCTGGCAACTAAAGTAATAGGCTGACCCTGTTGTATTACTACTAAAGTATCATTAAGATCTCCTGAATTTATAATTAGATATTCACTTCTCTCTTTTACCGAATTATTTGTCACTACACTTACCTGTACAGTTGCACTCTCTTGCCCATTTATCTTGCTAAAATTTATCCAAGGAGCTGATGTAGTAATAAACCAATTAACGTTGGTACTAATATGCAAGTCAATTGCTTCTCTCTTATGCCCAAATACAACTTGTTCCAATGAAATACTTAAGGAATCTACAGAAGTAATATACTCACTTGCCTGAGCTGCTGTCGGTATTATCCAGAAAAAGCTAGCAATAAAAAACAGACAACCTATTCGAAAAAATCTTTCTGCCATCTTGCGAATAAATGTTAAATAACACTAAAACGGCACTGAGAAATTTTACTTTTTATCCTTTATAAAGTAGGAGCACTTTTAGGTGTAACATACTGATAGGAATACTGTTAATTCACTTTTTAGATGACAACTTTACAAGTTCCATATTAAGAAAGCAATCATTTAGGAGATGAAAAAACTGAAAATAGCACAGATTTTACTATTAATATTTTTAAATCAGCTATTTATTTTATGCGTAAGTTTACAGAGCTATTTGAAGGATAAATCAGTATGTATCCTTAATCTACTGACTAAACTTTCTTGATTTCACGGATTTTTTCGCTAGTTAGCCCATTTTTCACGCTAATTCTCCTCCCATTTTCCTATCTCACTACAATTAAAATTGTATTTCATCATTTCTTTCAATAATTATTAATTATTGTAAAGTAAGCAGTGTATGATGAATCAAGCTGTTGGTAATCAAAAGCATAATGAACAAAAATTTCACGATGCTTTTATATCGTATGGAAGAAAAGAGAGCAAGCACTTTGCTCTAAAATTACACAACCAGCTATCTGAACTGGGTTACGATATTTGGTTAGATCAAGATGATATTCCTTTAGGAGTTGATTTCCAAGACCAGATAGATAAGGGCATTGAAAATGCTCATAACTTTATTTTCGTAATTTCTCCGCACGCTATTAATTCTGTTTACTGTCTTAAAGAAATAGAACTGGCTTTAAAATACAAAAAACGCATCATCCCAATTTTACATATAGAAGAAAACTTAGATAAACTGCACCCGGCAATAGGAAAAATCAACTGGGTATATATGCGTGAAAATGCTGATCTAAAGCTACCTATGGAGCAATGGGAGGCAATTGATAATTATGACACGGCATTTCAAGGGCTCATTGCACTACTTAAAAATGATAAAGATTACGTTAATAAACATACAATCCTACTGAAAAAAGCACTAGAATGGAAAAGAAATCAATACAATGGAAAATTGCTTTTAGTAGGTAAAGAAAGGCAACAAGCAGAAGAATGGTTACTTACAGCAGTTAAAAACAAACAGGTAGCAGTAAGACCCTCCGAACTACACTGTGAATACATTTGCGAGGCTAAGAAGAATGCTGAAAACCTCATGACGGATGTATTTATCTCTTATGCATCGGAAAATAGTATGCTTAGAGACAGGGTTAAAAACGCTCTAGCAAGCTATGCAATAACTACTTGGGTACATAATAAAGATATTCGATCGGGACAAGATTTTGCTACTGCTATTAATGAAGGAATTGAGCATGCAGATAGCCTGGTCTTTTTCATTAGTAATCAATCACTTCTTTCAGAATATTGTAGAAAAGAATTAGACTATGCATTAGCATTGAATAAGCGAATTATACCCGTATTAATCGAAAAAGAAATTACAGTTGAACAACCCAAAGAACTCGCTGCTTTACAATTTATCGATTTTACATCATATAACAACCAAGAAGTATTCAATCGGAAAATAGATGAATTAGTAGGACAATTACAAACAGATAAAAGATACTATCAACAACACAAAATATTTTTATCACAAGCACTAAAATGGGAAAGACAAGGTAAAAACCCAAGCATTTTATTAAGGGGTTATAACCTACAAAATGCACAAGCCTGGCTCAAAATCGGGAAAAAACGTAAAAACCATAATCCGGTTACTTTACAAGAAGAATTTATTGAAACCAGTACAAATCAGACTGGGCAGCAAAACATAGAAGTGTTTGTTTCTTATTCAAGAACAGATGGAGACTTTGCCCGCAAAATAAATGAGCAACTACAACTCAATGGTAAAACCACTTGGTTCGACCAAGAAAGTATTGCTGAAGGAGCCGATTTTCAGAAAGAAATAGAGAAAGGTATTGAAACTTCTGATAATTTTTTATTCATTATTTCTCCTGAAGCAGTTGCCTCTGAGCACTGCGCTAATGAAGTTGCCTATGCAAGTCAGCTCAATAAGCGTTTTGTCACTATTTACTACAGAGAAACTGATCCCAAGATAATGCCACCAGAATTGGCAGCTGTGCAATGGATCAATTTTAAGGATTCTGATTTTCATACTTCATTTAGCCAATTAGTTCGTACACTTGATACCGACAGAGAGCATTTACAGGCACATACCAAATGGCAGAGGAGGGCTATGGAATGGGCAGAAAATAAAAAAGATAAATCCTTATTATTACGTGGGAGCGAATTTACATTAGCTGAAGTATGGATAAAAGAGTCTATAGAAGAAAATAAAAAACCTGTTCCCACAGCAATACAAGAATCGTTTATTGAAGAAAGTAATAAAGCGATAAATGCCTCAATTCTTAAAGAAAAGAAAACTAACCAACGCTTAAAATTATTTTTAGTAGCAGCTGTAGCTGCCTTATTATTTGCATTAGCTGGAGGATTTTATGCCATAAAGAAGGGAGTTGAGGCTAAAAGAAGTGAAAAAACTGCTAAGAAAAATGAAGCCCTTGCGCTAATAGCAGAAAAAGATGCTCAAGATGCCGCAAAAGAGGCTAAGGATGCAGAGGCAGCTGCCCTTAAAGCCGCAGAAAAGGAAAAAGCAGCTCAGTTAAAAACACAACAAACACTTAACGAACTAAAGCTAAAAGAGAAAGAACTAGAAAAAGCATTAATTGAGGCAGAGCGAAATAGACAAGATGCAGTAAAAAATGCATTAGAAGCAGAAATAACGCGTACGCAGGCAGAGATAGAAGCCTTACAAATGAAAAACTTTTCCAAGGCAATGCAAATAGCTAAAAATGATCCTACACTTGCTATTTCAGCTTTGCAGGTGATAAATAAAAGGATGAACAAAGAAGAAATTAAAGAATTTGTATATGACATCTTCTCAAAAAACTACTTCTACAGCCATAACCTGCTTGACCATGAGGAGCGCGTTTATTCAGTAGCTACTTCACCCGATGGAAAATATATTTTTAGTGGTGGTAGAGATTCCAAAGCGAGAGTATGGGATAATGAAGGAAATGCATTACTTACATTTTCTGAACATGATAATACCGTACTTAGCATAGCATTTAATCCTATAAAAAAACAAGTAATATCAGGGAGCTACGACGAAACTGCTTTAGTTTGGGATTTAGACGGCAACATCGTCTTAGAACTCGAACATGAAGATCCTGTTTGGAGTGTGGATGTTGCCCATAACGGGCAATATTTCCTTACAAGTACTTCTGGCAAACAAGCTTTTCTTTGGGATGCTGAGGGAAATGAAGTGCAAACATTTAATCAAAATGGAACAATTTGGTCGGTAGACTTTTCCCCAAACGATGAACTTATTCTCTTAGCAGGTTCCGATACAGCACGGATTTGGGATAGATCAGGAAATATAAAAAGTATTTTCCCTCATAAAGATGTTGTTTACAAAGCCGTTTTCTCACCAGATGGTACCAAGGTATTAACTGGTTCTTGGGATCGCACCACTAAACTTTGGAGTAGAACTGGAGAGCTTTTGCAAGTGCTTGATTCTGATTATACCTATTGCGTAGGTTTCTCACCTAGTGGAGACCTAATATTAACAACAGGTCTTGACAAAGAAATAAAAATATGGAATCTGGAGGGGCAATTTATCAAAAGTTTCAAAGGACATACACAAAAATTGAGAGCGGCAGTATTTTCTGGAGATAACAGTATGGTTATTTCAGGAGGGTATGATGGAACAATAAAATTCTGGCCAATTATCGATCGTATTCAAGATCGTTTTTTCACCAACAACTATACTATAAATGCTATAAATTTCTCACCAAAAAACAATAAAGTATTATACAGTAACCAAAATAATGAAGCTGTTCTAAGAGAGTTCAACACAAAAAAAGAAATAAGATTAAAAGGACATGAAGATGATGTAATGGATGGCGCTTTCTCTCCAAAAGGAGATACTATTGTTACTGCTGGTTGGGATAAACAATTGATATTCTGGTCACCATCAGGAAAAATCTTATTAAAATTAAAAGACAATAGTAAAATAAGAATTGTGACTTATTCACCTGATGGTAAATGGATAATTACTGCCAATGACGCAAAAGATATCTGTATTTGGGATAACACCGGCAAACTGAAGAAACGGATCACTGCAGCACATATGGATAAGATTACAGCGTTGGAGTTTGCACCTAATAGCAATTCTTTTTTAAGCACTAGTGCCGATAAAACGGCCACTATTTGGTCTTTAAGTGGTGAGGCTGAAAATAATATTTCTAATTATGATGCCTATATCTTCTTTGGCACTTTTTCGCCAGATGGTACTCAAGTTCTTTTATGTGGTCAAGGGAATACAGCAAACCTGTACGATTTAAAAGGAAACTTATTGCAGATGTTCAAAGGACATACAAGTTATGTGATTTCGTGTGCTTTTTCGCCTGATGGTAAATTTATAGCCACTGGCAGTACTGATCGTAGCGTTCGCCTTTGGAGCTTAGATGGTAAACTTTTCAAAAAATATGAAAATCATAAAGAAATTGTAAATACTGTAGCTTTCTCTAAAAATGGGCAATGGTTACTTTCAACAGACGACAATGGTGAGACAATTGTAAGACATAATGTTAATGAGCCCATTAATTTTATAGAACAAGGTAAGATAGCGGCGTTCAATGCCTATGATTTTGCTAAAGCAGGTATTTTAGATATTTCCGATTATATAAATTTCAATAATGATGACGACCTCATCACTTTAGCAAATACTTATACATCTTCAGTATCACTAAAAGAAAACCATGGAGAAAAAGAAGAGATGCTAGCTAGTGCTTTAAATATTTTTTCCTATCTCGAAAGTAATAGTACCAGATTGAACAAAGACCAGAAACAGGCTCTATATAAAGATGCAGCAGAGGCTTTTAGTTTATTAGGAAATTTAAGAGGCAGCTATTACGGAACACCTGGAGCAGGAATATATGCCTTAGAACAATCAATGGGTTATTACGATAAAATTTTAGCTATAGTAGAACCCGAAATAAATACGCTGCATGATATAGGAAATATTTTAAACCAACTTGAGCAAGGCTATACTGCAATATATAATTTAGAAAAAGCCGCAAAAGCAAAAAAACGAGAATTGGAGATCATTGAAAAAATAGCAGAAATTAATCCTGATAAGAAAAATATCGATAGTAAAATAGCTAAAGTAAAATCAGACTATGCCTATCTCTTGCTAAAGATGAATAACAATTCAGAAGCTTTAGCAATAATGGAAACGATTACTGAACAATATCCAGAGATGTTTTGGCTAGAAGTACGCCTTGCTACTACATTACTGTTTAATGGTAAAAAAGAGGATGCTTACCATATTTATAATAAATGGAAAGAAAAAGATTATATAAATAGAAAAGACATCTTCATAGATGATTTTAGTGATAATAGAAATGATTGGGAAAAAGAAGGTAGCAGTAGAAAAAATATTGTGAACATAGAAAACGGCTATTTTGCTTTTGAAAGAACTACTCTAAAAGATGGATGGGAATATAAAGATATAGCCATCGATTTTGAAAAAGATTTTGAAATAGAGGCATCTATAAAAATTGTGAGGGGCGTACAAAACAATAGCTATACCATTGATTTTGGACATAATGCTGATGAATACAATACTTTTGGTTTTTCAGGTGATGGTTATTATGTAGTTAGAAGCTATTTCGAAGAAGAATGGCATAATTTCAAGTCTTGGGTAAAGTCTAACATTGTAAAGAAAAATGACTATAATAAACTTACTATTAGAAAAATAGATGACAAACTCTACTTTTTCATAAATGAAAAAATGGTACATACCATGCCTTTCGAAAAAGAGAATTGGTTTGGTAATAATATTGGATTTTCGGTACAGGATACCTCATTAATGCATGTGGATTATCTTTATGTTTCCCAATTAAAAGTGGAAAGGTCAGTAACTGATTTAAAAAATAGTGCTAGTGCACCTTGGCTAAACAATTACAAATACACTTTCAAAGACAGGTTCTCAGAAGAGTTTGAGATGTTAGAAAGAGATGGGCTAAGTAACAAGTTTTTGCTTGAAGCTAAAAATAAATTATCGACAATAAGTGCTATTGAATTGAAGAAAAGATGGGTAGGAATGCCTTATAATCAAATAGATGCCGCACTTTATTGGCCTAGCAATCGTAAAGCTTATTTCTTTAGAGAAGATAATTATGTTCGGTTTGATTTGCAAAAACAACAAGTAGATACAGGCTATCCTAAAAATACAGCTGAATACTGGCCAGGTGTAAATTTCTCTAAAATAGATGCTGCATGCTTTTGGTATGAAACCAATACGTCTTACATTTTTAGTGGTAACCAGTATATTTTATATAATGTGCAGGAAGATCGCGCTGAAAGTGGTTATCCAAGAGAAATTAATGATGAAAATTGGCCAGGGGTTACTTTTAAAAGTATTGATGCTGCAGTCTCGTTAAAGAATGGTAAAACCTATTTCTTTAGTGGAGATCAATATATTAGATTCGATAGAAAACAACATAAAGCAGATCCTAATTATCCTAAAACAATAAGCGCTGAAAATTGGATGGGATTAGAATTTGAAAACCTTGATGCTGCTATCTCACTTGGAGAAAGTAAAATTCAGTTTATATCTCAAGGTAGGTCTGATACTTGGAACATAGAAAAAACTGAATAATCTTAATATCATCCTTCCCTCAGCGAATTAATCCACGACTCACTTCGCGGGTTACTGTAGTACCATTTGTAAGTTAGCAGAAAATCAATCATCTCACTTTATGTGGGTTCTTAAAGTGCTGAGTCCCGTGGTATTATGAATGAGGAGGTGCATTGGTATAATAATTTTCTGCAATCCTCTATACACTTATTTATAATATGAAAAGTAACTTTTTT
>JBCDJE010000171.1:0-7814 GCA_038748185.1 Bacteroidota bacterium | reverse complement strand
CCAATGCTTGGATGGATAGTTTTCGCTCTTTATTAAACAGGTTTGACACAACAATAACAAGTTGGAAAGGCTTTAATTTCCTAGCATTTATCGTAATTGGATTAAAGAAATTTTATAAACTTAAAAAGTCAAGATGACTTCGTCAAGTGAATTCTTTGAAAGCAAACAAAAACGCTATGAAATTTGATATGTGGTATATTTAAAGCTTTTCAGGTAGATCAACGTCTTTCACACACCTAAAACCTAAGTGTTCTTGACCACTATCGATAGAAGTAGCCATTCTAGCGCTAGGTCTGTAGTTTGAACAGTATTGTTCACTACATAAATAAGAACCTCCTTTAATTACCCTTTTCACAGCGTAAGGCTCACTTGGGTCGTAGCTTGTTTCAGGACCTTTAGGGCAAATGGTAATATCGTTTTGTGCATCAACTAAAAATCCTTTTTGGTGATAAAAGTCAGCACTCCATTCCCATACATTTCCAATCATATCGTACAAACCATAATTGTTGGGAGGGAAAGTTTTAATTGGAGCTGCGCTATCAAACCCATCTTTACCCGTATTGTTATAGGGGAAATCCCCTTGAAAGAAATTGGCTAGATAGGTATTATTTGGAGTAAGTTCATCTCCCCAAGCAAAAGCTTGATTTTTATTTCCCCCGCGAGAGGCAAACTCCCATTCAGCTTCAGTGGGTAAGCGTTTACCTACCCATTTAGCATAGGCTTCAGCATCTTCATAAGCAATATGTACAACGGGATAATTATCTTTCCCTTCTATCGAGCTTTGAGGTCCTTTAGGATGTTTCCAATCTGCTCCGGTTACCCAAGACCACCATTGTGAATAGTCGTTCAAATTTACCGGATTTGGCGGAGGTGTAAACACCAAAGAACCTGGCTTTAAAACATCATCAGGTGGTTTTGGTGTGTTTGGGGGAAGCTGTTTTTTCATCTCCTCCCAATTTATCGGTCTTTCTGCCAAGGTAATATAGTTTGTAGCATCCACAAATGCTTTAAACTGTGCATTGGTTACTTCATGTGCATCCATCCAAAAACTAGCTACTTGTACTTTATGTGCAGGCTTTTCTGCAGTCGTAGCATTTTCATGATCACTTCCCATAATAAACTCTCCTCCGGGAATCCATTGCATTCCTTCAGGTGCTTCACCAATAGGCTTTTCACTTATCAATACATTGACAGCTTTGGCTATCTCACTTTTTTTGGCAGTTTGATCTGTTTTATCAGTTTGTTTTTTTGCCTGAGTGGGAGATTGCTTTTCACAAGCAATTAAGCTTATCAATACAAATCCAAATATTAAAATCTTCACATTCATATCTGCTTCAGTTTGTTTTATCTGTAGGTTGTATGTAAAGCTAATATATATTGTTTTGAAAATCCCCGGTACAGCGCTAAGTTTAATAAAAATTTCCCTTAAACAGCATTTAAGCTTTACCACTTTATATTGATATATAGGTTAATCAATATTTTGATAGATATGCAAAATACCAACATTCTATACTTATTCTACTGCTAAAGCAGATAAATATGAAAAAATTTACTTTTTTGATCTTAATGATAGTAGCTGCTTGTTCTACAGAACAAAAAGAAATGACAAATAATGTACAGTCTCTTTCAACTGTTGAGCAACATCGCCCAGTGTTCCATTTCACACCACCTTCCATGTGGATGAACGACCCTAACGGAATGGTTTTTTATGAAGGCGAGTATCATTTATTCTATCAGCATTTCCCCGATAGCACTGTATGGGGTCCCATGCATTGGGGACATGCTGTAAGTAAAGACTTGGTAAATTGGGAGCATCTACCCATCGCCCTTTATCCTGATAGCTTGGGTTATATTTTTTCTGGTAGTGCGGTAGTTGATTGGAATAATACTTCAGGTTTAGGAGATAAAGCAAATCCACCAATGGTAGCTATCTTCACATATCACGATCCATTAGGTGTTGAAAAGGGTACAGATACTTATCAAACTCAAGGAATAGCCTTTAGTCTGGATAAAGGCAGAGTTTGGGAAAAATATGCTGAAAATCCTGTTTTAGAAAACCCGGGTATAAAAGATTTTCGTGATCCAAAAGTATTTTGGCATGAAAAAACTAAAAAATGGGTGATGATTTTTGCAGCTCAGGATCGCGTAAAAATTTACCACTCTGCTAATTTAAAAGAATGGACATTTGCCAGTGATTTTGGGGAGAATAGTGGAAACCATGGTGGCGTATGGGAATGCCCCGATTTATTTGTGCTTGATAACCCTTCTCAACCAAATCGGAAACAGTGGGTTATGCTAGTGAGTATCAACCCAGGTGGACCAAATGGAGGTTCTGCTACTCAATATTTTTTAGGAGATTTTGATGGGGAAGTATTTACTAATGTCAATCCAGATAGTTCAACACTGTGGGTCGATTATGGAAAAGATAATTATGCAGGCGTCACTTGGTCGGATATTCCAAAAGCAGATGGACGCAGGATATTTATTGGTTGGATGAGTAATTGGCAATATGCGAACAAAGTGCCCACGGAAAAGTGGCGCAGTGCAATGATTTTTCCAAGAACACTATCATTAAGCGATACTGAATTGGGTTTGAGGTTAGTGAGTAAGCCGGTAGCAGAAATTTCAAAGCTTAGAGAAAAAATGACAACATTGGAAGCTGAAACCATCAATGTTTCAAAAGATATTTCATTAAAGAGTAGTACATTTGAAGTTCTGTTACAGTTTGATTTAACCAATTCTAATGCTGCGGTTTTTGGTGTTACTTTAAGCAATGAGTTAGGAGAAGAGGTAAAGGTAGGATATGATACCAACAACAGCGAGTACTTTATAAATAGGATTAAAAGTGGTAAGTCAGATTTTTCCGATTCGTTTTCTGGGAAGCACGTTGCACCAAGGCTTACAGATGAAGCTACTATGAAAATGCGTTTACTGGTAGATGTGGCATCTGTTGAGTTATTTGCCGATGATGGACTTACGGTACTCACAGAAGTTTTTTTTCCCAATAAAGATTATGATAAAGTCAGCTTATACACCAAAGATGGGAGTGTAAACCTAAAAGAGGGAAAATTTTATCCACTAAAAAAACCTCAAGTATCTGAGTTATAAAATTAAACTATGCCACATCTCAAATTTGAACAGCAAATAGGTCAGTTAGAAAAAAGAAAAGGTGGATACTTTTATTTACAAATAGCTGCAGAAGCAGTAGCAAAATTTGAGAAAAAAAGAGCTACACGCCTTATATGTGTAATAGATAATGAAGTAAATTATGCTTGCGGATTGAATCACCTTGGTGATGGAAATTATTATATTATTGTGGCAAGTAAATATTTGAAAAAGCTTGCAAAGTCAGTTGGTGATACAGTACATTTTGAAATCTATGAAGATCCTAATCCTTTGGGAGTCGAAGTTCCGGAAGTATTACAAGTACTTATAGATCAAGATGACGATGTTAAAACCAATTATGAAAACTTGACTGACGGAAAGAAAAGAAGTCTCATATATTCAATAGCTAACATCAAAAATTTAGATATTCAAATCCAAAAGATTTTAGCTTTCCTAGGTAATCAAAAAAATAAAAAGCGTAAGTAATCAAAACTTTACTTGCCCATTCCCATCTTCAAATGAGTATGGCATTAAAAAACGTGCTTAAAAACTGATTTTTTTAAGAATATCAACTTCTAGAAAAGTTAATGATTCATCGTTTGTGACGAGAAAACAGCTTTAAAGTTTATATGATCAAAGATTATAAATAACGCCTAAGGTTAGCCTTCCTGCATTCCCTAATTGGTTACCATTTAGGTCTTCATAAACTGGTTGTTGAAATAACGTTTGAAACGTTACATTTTTTCGATTCACATCTATTCCTATATTTCCAAAAAGAGAATTACCGCCAGTTAAGTTCTGGATAGTTTCTGCATAAAAATTATATCCTGCCGATTCTACATAGCATCCTGCTTTTGGTATAACATTCCATAAGCCTTTTGAGAATTGATAAAATAACTCTGATTGGAAATTATAACTATCGGCAAATAAATACTGGTTTCTACCTGTTTCTGATTTTTTATAGCTTGCACTCACATTAAAGCCGTATTCATTTACAATATTAAAGTACTGATAATTCATACGTAATATTACTGCCCAAGCGCCAGTACCAGGTTGTACAATAGGGTCAAACGCTTGATCAAACTCATTCGATTTTTGGTATTGACCTGTTGGTATATTTACTGCTAAACCCGGCCTGAAGATATGTTTACCATTTTTAGATTCTTTTTTAAACATATAATCAGCAGCTAGTACAGCGTCTCCCCAACCTTTTATTTCCATGGTGCTGTCTCTTACTGGAATAGGTGCTTCAATTATTTTTTCATAATGAATAACATTGCGTCTGTAGGGCAAAATCATCATTAGATTCACTTTATTTTTCCAAGTATAATTAGCCCTAATTTCCCAAGTAGTATAAGTTTCATAGTCTGCTTGAGTTTTGTCAGCCATAAACCCGGCATCTTCGGGTTCGTGTAAGATAGCTTTGCGATAAGGAAGTACATTATGATTGTGGTCTAGATGTTGGTAACCGTTAAAAACGCGGTGTCGGTAAAATAAGCCTATAAAGCTTCTATTGTTAATAGTGTTGTATTCAAAAATATTACAAACATCACAAGCCCAAATTTCTACTACGAATAAGCAGTTCAATAAAAAAAATACAGTAATTTTTGTTTTCATAAAAGGAGGGATTAAAAAGACGAAAAGGGATTACTTAAAGTAGTATCGGAGATGAATTCATAATCAGTAAGGGTATACAGGAAAGCCTCAATTGCTCTTTTTTCAGTTTCTGATAGTGGAATACCTAACCTTTGCTCTTCATTGATAAGCAATGTATCTAGCGTTTCGGAATAGACCGTATTTTCATCGTAATGCGCTAGTACTTCTTCTATGGTTTTAAATCTGCCATCGTGCATATAAGGAGTAGTGAGCATTACATTTCTCAAAGTAGGCGTTTTAAATCTGCCCAAATCATCAGGTGCTAAGGTGACTCTTGCTCTACCTTGACCCATATGTTCAGGTTCAGTTGGAAAAGTAGCATCTAAACCATTATTATGATAACTGAAATCTGTAAAAAATTGACCACTATGACAGGCACTACACTTTTGCTCAAAAAGCTGCATGCCTTTTAACTCTAATTCAGAAAATACTACTCCGTTTTCCTTCCTCATAAACTGATCGTATTTGGCATTATCGGAAATAAGTGTTCGCTGAAATTGTGCTAAAGCCCTTACAATAAATGCAGAATGGATGGTATCCTTGCCAAAAACTTTTTTGAAACGTGTTTTATAATCTAATCGGGTTTCCAGTTCCTTAATTAACTCAATAATATCTTGTGCCATTTCATCGGGATGAGTTAGTGGAGCAAAAGCTAATGATTCGATATTTTTTGCTCCACCATCCCAAAAAAGCCCGTCATTCCATGCTAAATTAATTAAAGCCGGAACATGCCTAAAAAGTGGTTTACTAGTTGCACCCTTATCCGATAAGGCTAAGCCGTCGGTAAAAGCTAATGATTGCTGGTGACAAGTAGCACAAGAGATTTGGTTATTGGCAGAAAGTACCGGATCATAAAATAGCATTCTCCCTAGTAAAACGCCTTCTTCCGAAAAGGGATTTCGTTTAGGGAAAGGCACTGTATCTGCAATATTTATCCCTACATTTACAACTAATTTTTTGGGAAATGTGTTATCGGCTTTCTGCCTTTCACAAGCTTGTAAGAGACAAAATAACATGATACAAAACCCAAAATTAGCGATACTATGATTATTTTTAAAATCGATACTAATTGGTTATTTCAGTAAATTAAGTAATGATGTTAGACATTAATTCATGTTATTTACATGATGTAACATAAACATATCTGCATAGGCATCTGCAATGGTAGAAGCTTTATCAGCCGGGCCAAACATTACAGCAGAAAATGTTTTCACGGGCTCAGAAGGTGGGAAATTTAACCCTAATTCGTTGAAACCTATTACGTCAAAAACTTTATTAGCTCTTACCTCGAAATGTAACTCACTGGTCATCTCAGCATTAATCGTAATATTTTCAGTAAAGTCCTTTTCAATTACTTTATAATTATCATCCGTTCCGATATGTAAGGAAAAATTAATATCGGTGTTCTCAGCATTATTAAAATATGAGCCATCCCATCTAATAAACTTATAGCCGGAAGCCCAACCCCAGTCCATACCAATGCCACCTTCTAGCTCTCCTTTTTCATAGTTATCAGTATTGGCATTTGAAGCGGCATCAACGCCAACTGCAAATTTAATCCCTGTATAAGTACCAGCCGGTATGTTACTTAACTCAAACATTTGTCGATTCGAAGCATTATCATTTCGTTGTCCCATAATAAAATAAGAGTCAGGTACTTCGTAATTGCTACCATCTTCCATTACTAGTGCTATATTGCTAATAATGTATTCGAAACGGGTGAAAGTAAGATCATCTCCCTTTGAAGAAGTAAAGGTAGAAGAAAGATTTACATTGTCTGTACCAAACTTATTTTCCATCATAATGGATAAAGAACCAGGCTCATTTACATTTGGCATATCATCATCATCGTCACAAGCGCTTATCGAGAAAAGTACTATTAATAAGGTCGTTAACAGTTTGATTAATTTATTCATTGTTGTTTAAGCTTTAAAGTCAAAAAAAATTACGCTTTCCCATTTTATTTATGTAGGATACATGATGGGAAATAATTGTTTGGATATTGTTATTTAGCGATATCTTAATTGAGTCGGCGGCCTAAACACTTTGGTTATATATTTTCCTTTGATAAGAGGAAGATAATAGGTGTTTAATGTTTGTTCGATGGTTTTATGGTTAAAAAGTAAGCTTTTTGAAAGTGTGCGGAAAAGGTCGATTTTAAATAAGAAACCTGAATTTATTTCTTTTTGGCTTTCAGGGTTTTCTCTGGCTTTATTTAAAGTTTTATTAAGAAAACATTTCCCATTACACTGTAATGCAGGCTTATCCACATTTTCACATAAATATTTTATTATATTTTGTTTGTTTGCTTCATAAGAAACATTGACAATAGCAAACCGCATACTACCAATGAGCAGCACAGCTGTGAAAAGGAAAATATGGAGATAATTTTTTTCCAAGAAATTAGTTACCTGCACTGTTTATTGAAAACATATTGCTGGCATAATTGGTAGCTACTTTATTTGCAATAGCATCAAACATTACTACATTATTTTTATTAAAATCGAGATTGGTAGCACCATTGAAAATTTGAGAAACTTCAACATTTATTGTGAGTGTAAATTGCTCATTTTGGTTAATTGCTACAGGATTATTTCCCAAAGGTAATGAGATTGTTCTATAATTAGAATCACCCCCTATATGATATACTAACCCTGCCGGATCGGAGTTTTCAGGAAAAAACCGCCCTTCCAGTAAAAGAAATTTATAGCCTGTATTCCAATCCCAAGCCATGTTGTTAGTAGGGTCAAGCGCACCAACTTGGTCGAGGGAATAATTTTTCGCATTATCGACTCCAACGCCAAATTCTAATTCGTTGAAAGCAAATGAATCAGTAGGAATATTGTCAATTTCTATTTCGTAGATGTGTGTTTCCGGCATACGCTCTACCAAATGGTAACTTTCCGGCTCTAGGTAAATAGCACCGTTAGAGCTGTTCCTCAATTTTATATTACTCATGTAAAATTTAAATTCTGAAACGGTATACCGATTATCTAAAGCGTTTTTATATTCTTTACTATCTAATTCTAAAGGTTGTCCTTCGTTTAACAGGT
>JBCDJE010000170.1:0-7834 GCA_038748185.1 Bacteroidota bacterium | reverse complement strand
GGAAAAATTACAATCACTTCCTTCTATTGGCTACAGAAGTAGTATAAGTGCAGAAGGAATTATTGCAATGAATCCAGATCTAATTATTATAGAGAAGGAATATGTAAAAGAAGAATTAATTGAACAGCTTCAAGCCACCAAAATAAAAGCTGTTATAGTAGAACAGAAAAGGAGTTTTGAAAGTACTAAAGCGCGAATAAGAATTATTGCCAAAGAACTAAAGAGAGAAAAAGAAGGTGAGGTGATGATAGAAAATATCTCAAAAGGCCTTTCGAAGATAGAACAAAAAATTAAGGCGGTAAAAGAGCGACCTAAGGTATTATGTGTTTATGCGAGAGGGCAAGGAAGTATGCAGATTGGAGGAAGTAATTCTGCATTTACTTTATTAGATGTTGTCGGAGCACAAAATGCAGTTCCTGAGATTGAAGGTTATAAACCATTAAACGCAGAAGCCTTAATTCAAGCTAATCCCGATTATATCCTTTTTTTTAAAATGGGTTTAGAAAGTGTTGGCGGTATAGATGCCGTACTTCAAATTGAAGGTGTAAGTCAGGTTACCGCAGGTAAAAAGAGACAAATTATTGCCATGGATGGTCTTTTGTTAACCAATTGGGGACCAAGGGTAGTTGAAGCAGCTCAGGAACTTTTTAATCTTACCCATCCAGACTATACTGAATAATGCAAAGGGCAATTTCTGTAAAAAATATAGGTAAACATTCTTTTTCATTAATGTTAATGTTGTTTCTACTCTTTTTCTTATTAATAGCCTCATTAGCTATTGGAGCAGTACCTATTTCCCCACTAGAGGTGTTGCAAGTATTTAGTAAGGAAATAGGTATTTCAACAGGTATAAATACAAACGAAACTCAACAGATTGTTTTATTAAATATTCGTTTGCCAAGACTTCTATTTACTATTTTTATAGGTGCTGCATTAGGAATAAGTGGCGCTACATTACAAGGTCTTTTTAGAAATCCTTTGGTTGAACCGGGTATTATTGGCGTATCAAGTGGGGCTGCACTAGGTGCAATTGTAGTCATTGTTTTCATTGCTAGAATCACACCAATTTCTGTGGAGTTGTTTAAGGCTTGGCTATTACCCATGTCTGCTTTTCTAGGTGCTGTTACTGCAACATTTATCACCTTAAAAATTGGAAAATATGAAGGTAAAACGAAAGTTACCTATGTCATTTTAGCTGGCGTAGCAGTTTCTGCCTTAGCCAATGCTGCTATAGGTTTGTCTATCTTTTATGCAGACGATCAACAATTACGTACTTTTACTTTTTGGACATTAGGTGACCTAAGCGTAGCTACTTGGGATAAAATTTATATATTGTTCCCATTAATCTGTTCCTCTATTATTGGTTTAATTGGGCTAGCCAGACCATTAAATGCTTTAGCACTTGGAGAAGCTGAAGCATTTCATTCAGGTGTCTCGGTAGAAAAGGTAAAGTTAGTAGCAGTATTATTGAGTGCATTAGTAGTAGGTACTTCGGTAGCTTTTGCAGGAGTTATTGGTTTTATCGGTTTAGTAGTACCTCACATTATTCGTATAAGTCTTTCACCGGACCATCTTTTGGTGCTACCAGCATCAGCTATTGGAGGAGCTTGCTTACTTCTGTTAGCTGATATAATAGCTCGCACGGTAGTGACGCCTGCCGAGTTGCCAATTGGAGTGGTAACGGCAATGATAGGAACGCCTTTTTTTATTTACTTGCTCATAAGAAGCAAACAGAAAAGATTAATCTAATGATTGAAGCGAAGCGTATTACTAAATTTGTTGGAACAAAAGCGATACTAAAAGCATGCAGTATTAAGGTAAAGCCCGGGTATTTTACAGCAGTGGTAGGTGCAAATGGAGCTGGTAAAACTACTTTACTTAAAAGTTTATCCGGTGAACAAACACTCACTAGTGGAGAAATTATTTTAAATGACACATCAATTCGTCAATATAAAGGGATAGCACTTTCAAAAGTGCGGGCTGTATTATCCCAACATACTGAAGTTAATTTTCCTTTTACAGTAGAGCAGGTTATTGAAATAGGACGATATCCCTATAAAACGCACAATACAGAAAATGAAAAGATCATTCAAGAAGTAATAAGACTTACATCGCTCCAAGATTTTATAGGCAGACCTTATCAAACACTTTCAGGTGGAGAGAAACAACGTGTTCAAATGGCAAGAGTAATGGCACAACTGTATAGTAAGACAGAATTTCCTAAATATTTATTATTAGATGAGCCTACTTCAAGCCTTGATCTGGCACAACAACATATATTGCTGGCATTGGCCAAAAATCTATGCAAGCAAAATATCGGGATATTGGCTATACTTCATGATTTAAATTTAGCAATACAGTACGCCGACGAAATACTTTTCCTAAAGAAAGGCGTAACAGTGGCCTATGGATCGTGCCAAACAACAGCTACAAGAAGTATTATAGAAGATACTTTTTCCCATCCTGTAAGATTATTAGATGATGGTACAGGTCGGAAAATTGTTGTCCCTAGGCATTTCAATGAAATACACACCCAAAACTTAAACCCTATCGAGTATGAACGAACTAATTGAAACTCAAATGGCAGAAAGTATTGCTAAAGCATGGCAAGAAACCCAAGCTATAGTGCCTGACATTCGCATCAGAGAAGCTGCCAAAGCACTTAATTCAAGTGAAGCCCAACTTGTAGCGACTATGGTTGGTAAAGAAGCAATACGATTAAAATCGGATTGGAAAAATTTACTTAAAAGATTACCTGAATTGGGGAGAGTAATGTCCTTAACCAGAAATGATGCTTGTATTCTAGAACATAAAGGCGTATTTGAAAAAGTAAGAGTTTTTGGCAAAAAAGATCACCACATGGCAATAGTCATTGGCCCTATAGAAACAAGGATATTTTTAAAATCTTGGCATGTTGCTTTTGCCGTTAAACAACAAAAAAAGAATAGGTTACTAACTAGTTTACAGTTTTTTGATCACGAAGGGCATGCTATTACTAAAATATATCTGGAAAAGGAAAGTAATTATGAAGCCTACGAAGCACTGGTGAAAGATTTTAAATCAAATGATCAAGGTAAAGAGCAAGAGGTAAGTGTCTATCCACCGGAAATTTATGAAAAAGATTTAGATATAGAATCCTTACTACAAGATTGGTCAAACCTAAAAGATACGCACGACTTCTTTCCTATGTTAAAAAACCATAAGGCACAACGTTATCATGCTGTTGAATTGGCTGAAGGAAAGTTTACATATCAGGTAAATATATCAACAGTTCAAGAAATACTCGAAAAAGCATCTATGCGACAATTACCCATTATGATTTTTGTAGGTAACAGGGGTAATTTACAAATTCATCAAGGGACAGTGCGAACTATACGCTTACTAGAAAGAGGGCACACTAGTATAGAAAAATGGCTTAATGTGCTAGATCCAAATTTTAATATGCACTTAAAAATGAACTTGGTTCATACTGCCTGGGTCGTGAGTAAGCCAACAAACGATGGTATCATCACATCGGTAGAGTTTTACGATAAGAAGCAAAGATTAATTGTACAATTTTTTGGATTGAGAAAACCCGGATCGACACAAAATGCAGATTGGTCAGCACTTGTTTCTGAATTACCTAAGGTTGAAAGCAGTGCAATCGAGTAAAATACCCGGTTATAACAAACTGTAGACAATAAAAAAATAGATCGATGTGCAAATCTTACAGATTAATAGATGAAAATGAATTTGCTTATTCAGCTTACAATAAAACAGCAAGCATTATACAATTCAATTTTGGGAATATATGCTTAAAGTTAACACACGATGAATTTACAGAACTTAAAAAACATGTAAAAGAAACTCTAGAAGGCAGTAAGAATTGTAAGTGTCCTTATGCAAGAGACATATTTATTAGTACTTCAGTAACCAATATGGTATTTGTATTCTGTCTTCATGAAATCATGTGCATTTACGATGTTATGATGAATACAGCCACTATGCTAGAAGTCCAAGATATTTTAGAAAAAGGCAAACTATGAAAAAGCTATACTATTTTAAAGTAATATTACTTGTAGCACTAACATTTGATATACAAGCACAAAATCGTAGCGTTTCAGGTATCATTACCGATGGTAAAGGAGATGCAGCAAG
Source organism: Bacteroidota bacterium (assembly GCA_038748185.1). Taxonomy (GTDB): domain Bacteria; phylum Bacteroidota; class Bacteroidia; order Cytophagales; family Flammeovirgaceae; genus Chondrinema. The sequence continues at coordinate 3,697 of JBCDJE010000170.1, read as the reverse complement.
TTTTGCTAATATCTTAGTTATACAAACTGGGGTAGGTGTTACTGCTAATGCAAAAGGGGAATTTACCATAGAAGGACTTGAACCGAACACTTATACTTTAAGGATTACCAGAGTAGGTTCTAAAACTTTGAAAAAAGATATTGTAGTAGTACAAGGAAGTATTTCTGATCTACAAATAGCACTCCAAGAAGCAGAAAAACAACTTGAGGTAGTAACTGTGACTGCTACACGAACTCTGCGTAATGTTGAAGATGTACCCATGCCTGTTAATGTAATTCAAGGAGAAAATATTGAAAAAATTGGAGCACTCAGACTAAATGAAGTCTTGGCAGAGCAGGTAGGGTTACAAATTACAAGCGATCATGGTACTGGTTTGCAAATGCAGGGACTTAATTCAGAATATATCCTTATCCTTATTGATGGTGAACCAGTTATAGGACGAACTGCAGGTACATTAGATTTAACTCGAATAGCTGTTGATAATATTTCACGTGTTGAAGTAATTAGGGGACCATCTTCATCTTTATATGGAAGTGAAGCAATGGCTGGTGTTATAAACATTATTACTAAGGAGGGGCTTAATGGGTTTGATGGATCGTTGAGGGCACGGTATCGTTCATTTAATACGGCAAACCTGAGTGGTAATATGAGCTATAGAGGCGAAAAAATATCAGCTAGTTTATTTGTTGATAGGCTTAGTTCAGACGGCTACGATCTTACAGAAGAATCAATTTCTATGACTTCTCCACCTTATAAGGCATATACGTTAAGTCCAAAAATTGGCTATCGCTTTTCTGAAAAGGTTAAACTCAACCTAAATACTAGGTTTTATACCGAAACACAAGAAAGTGAGCAAGCTTTAACTTTAGATGAGGAAACTGTGCAAATGGATGATAAAGGTAAAAGAGAAGATTGGAATATAATGCCAACCTTAGAGATCAAGCCTGATAATAATCATAGACTTCAATTAAGGAGTTATACAACTGGGTATAAAACGGAAACAAGTTTAACTTACCATAACGATGGATCAGTATACTCTGAAAGTTATTTCGATCAATTATTTAATCGTTCCGAGATACAATACGATTGGTATATAAATGATAGAAATATCTTAACAACAGGATTAGGGCATACCATTGAAACTGTTGAAGCTACTCGATATGAAGATGTAAATAATTTTAATGCTAATTATGGTTTTGCTCAGTACCAGTTTATACCTAGCGATCGATTCAATTTGGTTATAGGCGGTCGTTATGATACACATAGTGAATATGCCTCTCGTTTTAGCCCTAAGTTGGCAGTAGGTTATCAAGTTAGTAACTGGATGAGACTACAGGCTTCGTTAGGTGGCGGATATAAAGCACCTGATTTCAGGCAATTACTTTTAAATTTCACTAATCCCACTGCTGGGTATTCTGTAGTAGGTTCAAGTATTGCCAAAGAACAAATGGCAGAATTTGTAAACGCAGGGCAAATAGCACAAATTCTAATTGATCCTAATACGATAGAAACTATTGAGGCTGAGAGCTCCATAGCATACAATTTTGGGATAGACTTCACTCCTACTAAAAAATTAACTGTAACAGTGAACGCCTTTCGAAACGAAATTAGTAATTTAATAAATACGGCTCCTATTGCTCGTAAAACTAATGGCCAAAATATATTTAGTTACTTTAACGAAGACGAAGTAGTTACACAGGGTTTAGATGCACAATTAAATTACAAGCCCAAAGCTAACCTCATACTTTCTGTAGGCTATCAATATCTCGACTCTAGAAATGTAGAGGATGTTGAAAGAATTAAAAATGGTGAAGTATTTCGCCGTGATCCCAATACAAATCGTACTGTGGTAGTCAATCTATCTGAATATGGAGGCTTAGTAAATCGTTCAAGGCACTCCGGAAATGCTAAGATATTTTATATAAACTCACGCTACAAGTTCGATGTAGCACTCAGGGGTATTTATAGAGGAGAATGGGGGCTTGGTGACTCAAATGGTAATGGCATTGTAGATGTAGACAATGAATTAGCAGAAGGCTATTTTTTACTCAATTTGGCTATCAATAAAAAACTTTATAAAGGGCTAACATTGGAAGTAGGTGTCAATAATTTACTAGATAAAACACATGAGTTTGAACCCTCTTTACCTGGAAGAATACTATTTGGAGGGATAAATATAAATCTATCAGAATTTAAAAACCTGTAATAAAAATTTCACCTTAATATACCTTTATTCTAAAAAGTAAATCAGATTTCATAAATCTTTATTATTAATCTTAAATCTAAAAAAAATGGAAAAGAAGATAAGTATTTTCTACCTATTGTTTATTATAGTCTTACTAGGCTTTACATCCTGTGATGACGATGATGAAACCGCGGAACTCATTCCACTAATTGAAGAAACAGCTACTGATATCCCTGCAGACCCGAATCGGGCCGGAGATTTTACCTTTTTTAGTTTTGAAAATGGAATAGTGGCCTCCTCGTTATCAGCAACTACAAGTTGGGATATTGCTTTTGGAGGAACAGCTATTCTTACAAACGGAGGGAGTTCTGGTCCCGGTCAGGGAGAGGCCTTAGTGGTTAAGGGTATTTTTGAAAATATTACCCAAATACCAGATGAAGGATTTTTTGTAGATACGGAAGCAAGTCCTGCCATTCAAGGAAGGGATGGCCAAATAGAAGATAGACCCGGTTGGTATAACTATACTGGAGAGGCACCAACAGGCCCGAAACATGCTGTACTTACTGTACCCGGTAGAGTAATTATTGTTAAAACAGCTGAAGGAAATTATGCAAAAATGGAAATACTAAGCTATTATGAAGGTAATCCAAATACAACAACAGAGGAATTCGAAAACTTACAGACCAGACCTGCCTCAAGGCATTATACGTTCAGATATGTTGTTCAGAAAAATGATACCAAAACTTTTTAAAAGTACATTCCTATTTCAGATTAAAAAATATATTTAGTAATGATGAAATAATAAGTTTAGGATTTTAAGGCAGTTATTGAGTGTAAGACAAGACGTTGAAATCGCAGTTTAGCAGCGTTAAATAAGATTTCAATAACAAAGGTTGTACCCTAAAGAACATCTTAAAAAGTAAAGGGTTTTTTTTTCATTACCTAAATAGAAATTAAGACTTAAGCCCTGAAGCTACCATTCTTTTTTCCTCATACTTTGTATGTATACCTAAAAAATTTTAGAGTGGTAGCCAGGCACTAATTCAAAAACAACTCTTGAAGATGGTAGGTGATACACCTACTACTTCAAGAAACTATTATACTAGACTAAATAAACTTATGTGTAGCACTGATCAATGTATTATCCTAAACGAATCACAAAACTCAGAAATAACCTGGTGCAAAGGATGTAAGAAATTTACACTTATCTATAAAAGCACTTGCGCCTCTTTTAATTACACCGAGTTTTCTCAATTTAGATCTATGCTCCATAACTTGAAGGCTAAAGACTTTCACTATCAATTTTCAAATGAAAAAAGAGTAGTACTAAAAAATAACCTAGCCCAAATAGGCTTTTGCTTAACCAAACAAGATGTAGAATATTTAAAAGAGATGACAAGTGAGGCTAAAAACTTATTGGAAGTCTTTCAAGTAATCTATAACTAAGGCACTTGTCTTTAAAAGTAATTTTTTCACAAACCAGTATAAATATAATGTTGTACCCCAAATAGC
>JBCDJE010000169.1:0-7848 GCA_038748185.1 Bacteroidota bacterium | reverse complement strand
TTATTTTTAATTAGTCTAAATTAATGTTATTTTTAGATTTTAAATAATAACTGATTTTTTTATGAAAACACTAGTCCCATACTTTGAAAGGAGTAGTTTTACTGATGATGCGTTTCTTCCTAGTGAATGTATTTTTAGAAAGAAGAAATGCTGCAAAAAATATAAAAGAGGGAAGAGATGCAATTCATGTCCTAAAAAATAAAACCGTAAAAAAAATATCATTCGAATTTTAGTCTTTTTTAATTAGCAGAAATGAAGTAACATTTAAGCAAAAATTACAATGTTATTTCAAGCACCAACCGTTAACAGATATCAATAGCTGTATAATATTTTCATCCCTTAGTCTAACTATTCTTTCTCATTGAAACATTTGTTTTCTTTATTCAGAAACAAATGATTTCATATTCTTATTATCTTATTCGTTAATATATAATTTCAAAGATCTTTAGGGTTTATTTACTTTCAGGGTTTCTAATAAGACAATTAACTATAATTCAATAGACGAAAATGAAACTTTATCAATTTATAGTATTATTAGCAACAGCTATATTAATATCATGTACAGCAAAGGAAAAGAAGATTTTAGTATTTTCAAAAACTAAAGGCTTTAGACACGAATCTATCAAAGCTGGACAAGATTTTTTCTTCAAAATTGGACAAGAAAAAGAAATCAAGGTAGACACCACCGAAAATGCAGAAATGTTCATAGAAGAAAACTTAAAAGAGTATAGTGCCATAATATTTTTAAATACAACTGGTGATGTACTAAATCATGCTCAACAAGCCGATTTTGAAAGGTATATACAAGCTGGCGGCGGATATCTGGGCATTCACGCCGCGTCTGATACCGAATATAGTTGGCCTTGGTACGGAAAGTTAATGGGAGGATGGTTCGATGGACACCCGAGTGATCCTAATGTAAGAGTAGGTAAAGTAACTGTTATTGATAAAGACCATCTTTCAACTAAAAATTTACCCAGTACATGGGATAAGCAAGATGAGTTTTACAATTTTAAATCTTTAAATTCAGATGTAAACTTCTTGATAACGGTAGATGAAAAATCATACAAAGCTGGAAAACACGGAGCCTTTCACCCATTATCATGGTACCACGAATACGATGGAGGTAAAGCATTTTATACTAATTTTGGTCACACTCCTGAAACGTTTTCCGAAAAAGAATTTTTTAAACATATTGAAGGAGGTTTAGATTATGTTATCGGTAAAAATAAACGCAATTATAATCTTGTCAAAACAGAAAGACTACCAATAGAAAATCGCTTTGTCAAAAAGATATTTCTCACAGACCTCGATGAACCTATGGAGCTTGAAGTACTTCCAAATGGTAAAATACTTTTTGTAGAAAGGAAAGGCGATATTAAACTGTATGACCCGAAAAATGATGAGGTAAAATTATTGACTCAAATGGAAGTACATACTAAGTTTGAAGACGGTCTTTTAGGACTTAGTCTCGATCCTGGTTTTGAAAAAAATTATCGATTATACTTGTTCTATTCTCCGGTTGGTGATAAAGCTATTCAACGGGTATCGCGCTTTACCTTACTTGCAGATAGCCTAATGATGGATTCTGAAAAAATAGTTATTGAAATACCAGTTCAAAGAGAGCAATGTTGTCACTCTGCTGGTTCAATGGAATTTGGTCCTGATGGTAATCTATTTATTGCTCTTGGCGATGATACTTCTCCTTTTAACACTAATCAAACTTTTGATACCAATGGCTTTGGTCCTATGGACGAAAGAGAAGGCAGAGCACCTTATGATGCCCAAAAATCATCAGGAAATACTAATGACTTAAGGGGAAAAATTCTAAGAATCAAACCTGAAGAAGATGGTTCATATAGCATTCCAGATGGAAATTTATTCCCCAAGGACGGATCAATAGGAAGACCTGAAATTTTTGTTATGGGCTGTAGAAACCCTTATCGAATAGCTATTGATCAAAAAACTGGATGGCTATATTGGGGAGATGTAGGTCCTGATGCAGGAAATGATAATGAACAAAGAGGACCAAGAGGTTATGATGAATTTAACCAAGCAAAAGTGGCTGGTAATTATGGTTGGCCATATTTTGTTGGAAACAATTTTCCTTACAGAAAAATGGATTACAAAACAGGAGAGGTGGGTGACTTTTTTGACCCCGCAAGACCTATTAATACCTCACCTAACAATACAGGTGCTACTGTATTACCGCCTGCGAAGCCACCATTAATATGGTATCCTTATGCAAAAACCAAAGAATTTGCTGATATGGGTGAAGGAGGTAGAAATGCGATGGCAGGACCTCCCTACTACTACGATGATTACTATGGTGCTAAAAATCGCTTCCCTACGTATTACGATGGAAAAGTATTTCATTACGACTGGAGTAGAAACTGGATACATGCAGTAACCTTAGATGAGAATGGAAACTATTTATACCATGAACCTTTCCTACCTAATTTCAAATTTGAAAAAATTATAGATATGCAATTTGCACAAGATGGTACAATGTATATCTTGGAATATGGCTCTAATTGGTTTGCAAAAAATCCAGATGCCGTATTGGCACAAATAGATTATGCTAGTGAAAATAGACATCCTCATGCTAGAATTGATGCCGATCTTTTAGTTGGCGCTCATCCACTAGAAGTTAATTTTTCAGCTGAAAAATCATTTGATTATGATAAATCTGATGAACTAACCTTTGAATGGTTTTTTACCGAAGATGAAATACAAAATGAAGGTAAAAATGTAAGTTTTACTTTCGAAAAACCGGGAGTTTACCACCCTAAAGTAAAGGTAACTGATACTAAAGGTGCTAGCTCTATTGCTGAAATGGAGATTAAAGTAGGAAATCAAAAGCCTGAAGTAAAAATTCAATTAGCGGGAAATAGCTCATTTTACTGGGGTAATTCTTCAATTGATTACCAAGTTCAAGTGAATGACAAGGAAGACGGTAATATAGTTGAGGGTGTTAATGTATCATTTGACTACATTGCTACAGGACACGATTTAACCGTAGTAGCACAAGGGCATACCCAAACAGGAGCATTACTTAATGCAGAAATACTGATTGAAGAAAAAGGATGTAAAACTTGCCATTCTTTTAAAGAAGCCTCCGTTGGACCAAGTTACCAGCAAGTTGCAGAGAAATATAATAGTTCTGATGCTACAGTTAAAAAATTAGCACAAAAAGTAATTAAAGGCGGAGGAGGTGTTTGGGGAGAAAGAATGATGGCAGCCAATCCTTCTCTATTACCAGAGGAAGCAGAAGAAATGGTGAAATTTATTCTTGCTATGGATGAACAATCAGTAGTACCTTCATTACCTTTAAGTGGTGCAATTAATACTGATAAACACAAAATAGATAGCAACGAAGGTTCTTATATATTAACTGCATCTTATACGGATAGAGGAGGAGAAGTAATTGGTCCTTTAACTTCAGTTCAAAAAATAAATTTAAAGTCACCAAGAATTCAAGCTGAAGATTATGATGAGATGCATAATCTTAATAAAAGAAAACCCGGAGGATCTGATTATATGCATTTAGATAAAATCGTAAAAGATTCTTATTTCAGTTTTAAAAATATTGATATGACTGGTATTGAAGAACTGACTATTAGAACAGGGCAAGTAGGTAGTGACGGATATATTGTTAATATTAGAAGTGGAAGTGTTGATGGAGAAATTATCGCATCTCAAAAATTACCTTTCACGAACGGTAAACGAGTCGGCTGGTCAGAAACTACATTGTCAATCAATAAAATGCTTAATGGAAAAAGAGATTTATTCTTTACATTCGATTTTGAGGGAGAAGATGATAAAGCATTTGTTACTTTTGATTGGATATATTTTCATCAGCCCAAGTCGGTGAGTCTAGCAGTAAGATAAAGTCAAAAGCCGGTAAAACCGGCTTTTTTATTCGAATACTTCTTGACCAGAAATAACTTTAACACCTTCGGCTTGCATTACTTCAATCGCTTTTTCAACATCGCCAGTTTGCAAATTTACACCTTTGGTAGCATCTTTTATAAGGTAGGTCTTAAAACCGCAGTGCACAGCATCTAAAGCAGTAAATTTCACACAGTAGTCTGTTGCTAAACCAGTAATATAGACTTCTGTAACTCCTTTAGCTTTCAAGTAATCTTCTAATCCAGTAGCTTTTTTGTGTCCATTATCAAAAAAACCACTGTAACTATCAATACCAGCATCTGTTCCTTTTGGAAAAACTTTATCAACTTTTTCTAAATTTAACGTATTTACAAAGGCTGCTCCATCAGTATTTTGTACACAATGCACTGGCCACAAAATCTGACTTAGTCCATTTAATTTTATTATTTCACCAATCGCTTTCCCATCGTGATTAGCGGCAAAGCTCCCATGATTTTTAGGATGGAAATCTTGGGTAGCAATAATAATATCAAAGAATTTTTGAAGCTCATTTACCAATGGAATAATCGTTTCACCATTGGGCACAGCTAGTGCTCCTCCACTCACAAAATCGTTCTGAATATCGACTAGAATTAATGCTTTCATAAATATTTAATGTCTAAGGTTTTATAATAATTTTTCCGCACTGTTCCCCTTGTTCCATTCTTCTCATAGCTAATATCAATTCTTCCAGAGGAAATGTAATATCTGTAACAGGTACTATCTGATACTTTTTTACAAAAGTAAGCATATCGTTAAAATCTGTATCACTGCCCATTGTGGTTCCCATTATTTTTATTTGTTTAAAAAATAGTTTTGCAGGCAAAACTTGGGATATATTTCCATTTGTACCTCCATATACTACTATTCTTGCTCCGGGAGCAGCTAGGTCTATTAAATAATTAAAGTTTTTTCCTGCTGCTCCATCAATTATCACATCAAAAAATCCAGCTTCATTAATCAATGCTTTATGCCAATTTTCATCTTTATAATTTGCGCCTCCTCTCGCACCAAAATGTAAAGCTTGTTTGAGCTTATCTTCTTTACCCGAAGTAACAAAAACATCACACCCAATAGCCAAAGAAAATGATAAAAGTAGCTGAGCTACACCTCCACCAATGCCTGTTATTAGCACTTTATCATTAGGCTTGAGTTTAGCTTTCGTAAAAAGAGCTCTATAGGCTGTTACTCCTGCAAGTGGCAATGCCGCACTCTGTTCAAAATCTAAGTACTCAGGTTTTTCATATACATATTTTACAGGTATTGTCAGAAATTCTGCGAAAGTACCATTTTCAGGCATTCCTAAAATCCTAAACTTATTTTCTGCAAAGTCAACATTATCTCCCCATTCCATTCCCGGATTAATCACCACTTCTTTTGCTAACCATTTTTCATCCACTTCATCACCTGTTTTAACAACAATGCCTGAACCATCAGCACCCAAAATACAAGGCAAGTTCATACCAGGATATAAACCTTTTTGAATCCATACATCTCTATGATTAAGTGCACTTGCCTTTAATTGTATAAGAACTTCTTGTCCTTCTGGTTCAGGAGTAACAACTTCTTGAATAATTAGTGGCTGATTAATGGCATTAAGTACTGCTGCTTTCATAAAATTAATTTATTGATTAATACTTCTAGGAACAATGTGTTTTAATATATCCAAGTAAAAATACATAACTACCGAAACTTGTTTCAAACACTTCTTTTTACTTAAAGCTGAATCATTAAATTTGCAATCATTAAAAATGTACAAAAGGAATGCTAGACAAGATTAAAGAATTAAGAGCAGAAATAGAAGCGGTAAACCTTAAAAACAAAGAGCAGCTTGAGGCATTCAGATTGCGATTTATCAGTAGAAAAAACGTAATTGGAGACCTGATGGGCGATATCAAAAACGTAGCTGCTGAGAAAAGGAAAGAAGTAGGACAAAGTTTGAATACAGTTAAAAATCTGGCAGTTAGTAAATTCAAATCAGCATCAGAAACTATCGAAAACCTGAATGCTGAAAAAAATCTGCAACTACCTGACCTAACTCTACCCGACATTCCTAATCAGTTAGGTACTATTCATCCAATATCACAAACAAGAGATAAAATTGTTTCTATTTTCCAAAGAATAGGTTTCAATATAGCTGATGGGCCTGAAGTGGAAGACGATTGGCATAACTTTACAGCCTTGAACTTCCCTCCTAACCATCCTGCAAGAGAAATGCAAGATACTTTCTTTGTGAGTAAAAACCCTGACATGCTATTGAGGACTCATACGTCTAACGTGCAAATAAGGATGATGGAAAATCAGCAGCCTCCGCTAAGATCAATCATGCCAGGTAGGGTTTTTAGAAATGAAGCTATTTCAGCAAGAGCACATTGTATTTTCCATCAGATTGAAGGCTTGTATATAAATGAAAATGTGAGCTTTAGAGATATGAAAAATACACTGTATTATTTCGCTCGCGAAATGTTTGGGAAGAATACAAAAATTCGACTAAGGCCTTCTTATTTCCCTTTTACAGAACCAAGTGCAGAAATGGATATTTATTGGGGATTGAAAACAGAAGCTGATAGAAAAATTACAAAAGGTACTGGCTGGCTCGAAATTTTAGGATGCGGAATGGTCGATCCAAATGTTTTAACTAATTGTAATATCGATCCTGAAAAATATACTGGTTTTGCCTTTGGCATGGGCATAGAAAGAATTACTATGCTTAAATACAAGATTGAAGATATAAGACTATTCTTTGAAAATGATGTTAGATTTTTGAGGCAGTTTCAAACAATTGGCTGAAGCTAAAAATACTTCAGCCAATTATGATCTACTATTCTTTTAGTTTCATGGCTTACCACCTAATAAGTGCGCTTGCCCAAGTAAAACCACTTCCGAAAGCAGCTAAACATATTAGGTCTCCTCTTTTTATTTTACCTGCATCATGGGCTTCGCAAAGCCCAATAGGTATGGATGCAGCAGTAGTGTTTCCATATTTCATAATGGTATTGAACACTTTTTCTTTTTGTAATCCCATTTTCTTCTGCACAAACTGCGAAATTCTAAGATTTGCTTGATGAGGGATAAGTAAATCGATATCATCAGGTATATATCCGTTTTTATCAAGGGCTTCACTGATAACCTCAGGGAAACGGGTTACCGCATTTTTAAATACAAGAGGACCATCCATTACAGGATAACAACTCCCCCCAGGCTTCAACATATCAGGATGAAAGCGTTCTTTTTTATAAAAACCAGGGTCTAAAAGTGCAAGCTGCTCTGCATGAGTTCCATCACTATGCAAATGCGTAGAAAGTACACCCATTTCTTTTTCTTCACTTGGTTGCAATATAGCTGCCCCTGCACCATCACCAAAAATTACAGCGATATGTCTCCCTTCATCTGAATAATCGAGACCTATAGAATGTATTTCTGAACCAACTAACAATATATTTTTATACATTCCAGTCTTTATATATTGTTCGGCAATAGACAAGCCATATACAAAACCAGAACATTGAGCTCTTACATCAATAGCACCAATATTTTCACAGCCAAGTTCTCTTTGTAATAGTACACCAGAACCCGGGAAAATATAATCGGCACTTAAAGTAGCGTAGACAATTAAATCAATTTCTTTCTCATTAGTATCTGCCATAGCCATTGCTTTTTTTGCAGCTTTGGCAGCCATTATATAGTTCCTGTCTTGCTCTATATCTACATATCGCCTTGCTTTTATTCCGGTCCGCTCCACAATCCATTCATCTGAAGTATTCATTTTTTTAGATAAATCTTCATTGGTCACAGTATTCTCAGGAACATAATAACCTATTCCTGCTAATCTGGCATTTTTCATTTCCATAATACTTAGCTATAAGAAGTTAAATGTTTATCATATGTTTATAAAAAAATTCACTCTACTTTAAATCC
>JBCDJE010000168.1:0-7884 GCA_038748185.1 Bacteroidota bacterium | reverse complement strand
GTTTGTAAAAAAGTTAAGATTTCCCCTTATACTTGCGGGTATTATTTTTCATTGGAGTACAACTTTACTATTGGGAATTGGATCAATCCTTAATCCATGGTGTTTTATGTACATTTTTTTTATTGATGAAAAAACATTTATCGTTAACAAAAAATATTTTTTTAACATGCTCATTATCAATAGTAATTCTTACAAAAAAATAAACTAACAAGAATACTTTTTATAAAAATTTATAAGTTGAATATTATTACCATCATTGTTATTTAGAATCAATCTAAACAATGAGGAGGTATTTCCATATAATGCTTTATTTAATATTTTCGCAGCAAATTATTGAGGATTCATAGCGATTAGAGATGTCAAAAAGTATAAGACTTAAGAAAGGATTCAACATTAATCTAGCAGGTAAAGCAGAGAAGAAAATCGTTTCTGATTTGAAGCCAGATACATATGTATTAAAACCTACTGATTTTCCGGGAATGATCAGGCCAAAAGTTACTGTGAAAGAAGGTGATAATGTAAAAGCCGGAACGCCCATTCTTTTTGATAAGAAAGCAGAAAGCATTATGTTTTCCTCTCCGGTAAGTGGCGAAATTGTAGAAATACATAGAGGCGACAAAAGAGCCTTACTGGGTGTAAAAATCCTGGCAGATAAGGAAATTGAATATGAACAATACAATAAATATTCAATCTCAGAAATCGAAAGTTTAAGCCAAAATGACGCTAAAGACTTAATGCTAAAAAGTGGTGTTTGGCCAAATATAGTACAAAGGCCATTTGCAACGATTGCTAACCCGGAAGATACCCCAAAATCAATTTTCATATCAGCTTTTGACAGCCATCCACTAGCTCCAGATTACGCATTTATATTCAAAGATCAAGACAAATTCTTTCAAGCAGGTATCACAATACTTAAGAAATTCACCAAAGGTGCTATCCATGTCAATCTTGATGGAAATGCGGAAGTAGCATCAATTTTTTCTCAGGCTAAAGACATACAACTTAATAAATTTTATGGTAAACATCCTGCTGGAAATGTAGGAGTGCAGATTCACCATATCGATCCGATCAGTGTAGGAGAGGTAGTTTGGACGTTAAATCCGTTTGGTGTAATACAAATCGGAAAGCTATTTATGGAAGGAGTTTACGATGCTTCCAAAATAATAGCAATTGCGGGTTCTGAAGTAAAAAAACCTCAGTACTATAAGACTTATTCAGGTGCATCAGTTAAAAAATTCTTAGAGAATAATTTAACGAACGACCATGTTAGGGTTATTTCAGGTAATATACTTACTGGGGAAAAGATTGATAAAGACGGTAGCTTAGGTTTTTATGATCATCTTGTTACAATCATTCCAGAAGGTGACCAACAAAGATTTGTAGTAACAGACGGTTGGTTTTCTATCACAAAGAATAGGTTAAGTTTTCACAGAGCATTAGGTTTATTTTCGTTTTTGAATGGAAGTAATAAAGAATATGTATTAGATACAAACACAAACGGACAGGAAAGGGCTTTTGTAATGACAGGTGCATTCGAAAAAGTTGTACCTATGGATATATTGCCTACACATTTGTTAAAAGCAATCATGGCAGAAGACTTTGATGAAATGGAAGCATTAGGAATTTATGAAGTTGCAGAAGAGGATTTGGCTCTTTGCGAATACATTGATGTATCAAAACATGATGTGCAATCAATAGTTAGAAAAGGTATTAATTTAATGTTAGAAGGGTAAATTTCTTCTACAAAGTATTATTCATAAAGTTTAAATACATAAATGAAGTTTATACAGGATTTTCTACATAAAGTAAGACCCAACTTTGAAAAAGGTGGAAAATATGAAAAGTTTTTCTACATATATGAAGCGCATGAAACCCTCTTCTTTACTCCTGCTGATACTACAAAATCAAAAGGTGTACAAGTAAGAGATGCCATTGATCTAAAAAGAATGATGATGACTGTAATAGTCGCAATGGCACCATGTTTATTATTTGGTATCTGGAATGTTGGTCATCAGCATTTTTTAGCAACAGGAGAAGGTGGCGAATTCTTAGATAAAATATTATTTGGCGCTTGGTATGTACTTCCTGTAGTTGTAGTGTCATATGGAACAGGGCTTTCCATAGAATTCACATTTGCAACCATAAGAAGACATGAAGTAAATGAAGGTTTTTTGGTAACAGGAATGCTCATTCCTTTAATTATGCCTCCGAATATTCCTTTGTGGCAGGTAGCTCTAGCTACAGCTTTCGCTGTAATTTTGGCAAAAGAAGTCTTTGGTGGTACTGGAATGAACATTTTAAATGTTGCTATGACTGCAAGAGCATTTTTATATTTTGCCTACCCTTCCGATATTTCAGGAGAAGTTTGGACAGCACTTGATGGTGTTGCAACAGTAGAAGGTTATTCAGGCGCAACGGCGCTAGCAATAGCAGCTTCTACACAAGCAGGAAGTGTAACTGATGCACTTGCTACAAGTTGGAATCCTGAAATGTTTACTTTTACAAGTATGTTTATAGGTACAGTTCCTGGTTCTATTGGCGAAACTTCAACACTTGCTTGTTTAATAGGTGCAGCGTTGTTAGTATTAACAGGTTTAGGTAGTGCAAGAATTATATTTACTGTGTTTATTGGTGCTTATTTAATGGGGCTTATATTTAACTTAGTTGGTGCTAATCCATTTATGGAAACACCTGCACATTATCACTGGGTAATGGGAGGTTTGGCATTTGGAGCTGTTTTTATGGCTACTGACCCTGTAACAGGAACTCATACCGATACCGGAAAATGGATATATGGATTACTCATAGGCATGTTAACTGTCTTGATAAGAGTATTTAATCCTGCTTATCCGGAAGGTATCATGTTAGCGGTGTTATTAATGAACGTTTTTGCTCCGCTTATAGATTTTTATATTGTTGAAGCAAATAAAAAAAGGAGGTTAAGTCGTGCAACAGTCTAACGCATATATTATCGCATTTGCAGCAGGTCTCACTATTGTTTTAGGAGGGCTGCTCTCAGTCACCGCCGTTAGCCTAAAAGAAAGGCAAAAAATGGAGATTGAACTTGAGAAGAAAAAGCAAATTTTAAGTGCTGTAATGGATATTGAAGGGATATCTAAACAAGAACTTGCAGGTATCTACGATGAAAGAATTAAATCTATCGCCGTTAATTACGATGGAGAGATTCAAACTGAAATAGTTCCTGAAGATGTAAATATTGAAAAGGAGTATAAGAAGAAACCTGAAGATAGAATCTATCCGGTTTATAAATTTATTAATGAAAGTAATCCTGATAATTTTGAGTCCGTTATTATCCCCGTATTTGGGTTCGGATTATGGGATTTCATTTGGGGATATGTAGCATTAGAAAGTGATTTAAGCACTATGAAAGGTGTCTCTTTCGATCACAGAGGTGAAACACCTGGTCTAGGAGCAAGAATTACTGATGCTGTTGTTCAAGAGAGATTTAAAGGTAAAAATATTTATAATAGTTCTGGTGAATTAGTATCGGTTAAAATGCTTAAAAGTGAAAACAATGCTAATTTAGACGAGAACGAAGTAGATGGCATGTCAGGTGCTACAATTACAGCTAATGGTGTGAATGATATGTTGCTTAAGTACTTAAACTCTTATCAAACATACTTTGAAAAATTAAAAGCAGAAAAGTCAATTAGTAGTCTATAACTCTGAACCTTAAAATAATATTTATGAGTACTGAAACGGCAGAAAAAACTACA
This sequence comes from Bacteroidota bacterium, assembly GCA_038748185.1. Taxonomy (GTDB): domain Bacteria; phylum Bacteroidota; class Bacteroidia; order Cytophagales; family Flammeovirgaceae; genus Chondrinema. The sequence goes on along the minus strand of JBCDJE010000168.1, from coordinate 4,147 downwards.
GAGAGTGTAAAAGCAGAAGCTTTACTTTCAAAACGGCGAAAAAGAATTGTTACTGATCCACTTGATGATGATAATCCAATCACAGTACAAGTACTAGGTATTTGTTCTGCATTGGCTGTAACAGCCAAACTCGAACCTACATTGGTGATGTCAATTGCAGTAATGTTTGTAATTGTTTTCTCAAATTTAATTATTTCATTTTTGAGAAATGTTATTCCTCAAAGAATAAGGATAATTGTTCAACTAGGTATTGTTGCATCACTGGTTGCTCTCGTAGATCAGGTACTCAGAGCTTATCTATATGATGTTTCTAAGGTAGTAGGTGTATATGTTGGTCTTATAATTACCAATTGTATAATAATGGGAAGATTAGAAGCATTTGCTATGGGTAATAAGCCTTACGATTCAATATTAGATGGTTTCGGAAGTGCTTTCGGTTATGCATGGGTAATACTTGTAGTTGCTTTTTTTAGAGAATTGCTTGGATCAGGCTCTTTATTCGATTTTAAAGTATTTGAAGCAATTGGACTTCCAAACTTCCCTACTAATGGACTAATGACTTCTCCTGTGGGTGCATTTCTTTTAATAGGAATTGTGATATGGGTGCAAAGATGGAGAAATGGTTATGTGGAACACAGTTAACAAATAGAAGCTACAACATTATGGATCTTATAAATCTCGGAATTAAGTCAATTTTTATTGAAAATATGGTATTTGCCTATTTTCTAGGCATGTGCTCATACTTGGCTGTATCAAAAAAAGTTTCAACAGCAAACGGGTTAGGCATTGCAGTAATATTTGTACTAACCATTACTGTTCCAGTGAACTGGTTAATCTATGATCTAATTCTAAAGGAAGGAGCACTTACTTGGATTAGTGCTGACTTTGCTACGATTGATCTAAGCTTTCTACAGTTTATCATGTTTATTGCAGTAATTGCTTCAATGGTGCAATTGGTTGAGATGAGTATAGAAAAGTTCTCTCCCGCTCTTTATGGTTCATTAGGTATATTTTTGCCGCTTATTGCTGTAAACTGTGCTATTTTAGGTTCCTCACTCTTTATGGTGCCCAGAGAGTACAACTTAGCCGAAGCTACTGTTTTTGGTTTTACCTCTGGGATAGGATGGTTTTTAGCTATTATTGCACTAGCAGCCATTAGAGAAAAGCTGAAATACTCTGATGTTCCACCTCCCCTTAAAGGTCTCGGAATAACTTTTATAATAACAGGTTTAATGGGTATCGCTTTTATGTCATTTATGGGCATATCTATATAAAAAATAGAACTATTATTAATGAAGCGCCATGGTTTTAAGCTATGGCGTTTTTTTTTATAACTATTTATCCTTACAAAAGCTTAGGTCATTATTATGTCATTTTTCGATAAAATATACAATAAGCTATTTTCAAATGGTAAGGGAAATAGTAAGGAAGCTTTCGTTTCTGAGCAATTGATAAGAGGCGAACAGTACAAACGAGATTATTTTAGGTGGATAAACGAAGGTATCTATAAAATCCATCTCGATAGTATTTATTCAGCTTACCAAAAGAAATTACAAAAAATTGATGATGAATTTAAAGTACATGTTTTATCTACACCATATGCTAATGGTTTTGCCCTTAGCTATCATCCCTCGTTAAGTACTTCCGATTTCAGTTTTCTTTTCGATTATTTTAAGGATCAAGCAGTAAATTTAGGATATCAACTCAATAATTCTGGCAGAAAAATTTACGATCGTCCTAATTATGTCGAGGCAAAAGAAAAATTTTATTTAAAGCCTCCCTTGCAGGATATCCAACAAGGCGAATTATTTGATCAGATGTATGGCAATATTTTAATTGAACAAATTTTAGTTGATTCTAAGCCTAGCTACATGAAGTTTGTAGCCAATATTTATAGTGATAGACTCTACACAAAAGCTCTTGAATTTGAGGAGTTACTAAGCAAAGTATTTGGTAAATAGTAAAGTATTCCTATACTTTTAGCTTAAGCCCATATTTTTTAAGTGTTTCTCTAGCAACTACCGATTTATGCACTTCATCTGCTCCATCGTAAATCCTAGCACCTCTTTCATGCCTATACCAAAATGACAACACTGTATCGTCGGTTACTCCCAAAGCACCATGTGCTTGTATAGATCGATCTAATGTTTTCATCAAAATATCTGCAACAAAATACTTTATACTCGATATTTGTACTCTAGAAGCTTTTACTCCAACCTCATCAATCATTTTAGCCGCTTGTAAGACCATTAACCTTGCTGCATCTATATTTGCTCTTGCTTCAGCAATCCAAAATTGTATCACTTGTTTATTAGCCAATAGAACCCCATTATTGAGTTCCCTTGCAACTACCCTTTTACACATTAAATCAAGCGCTCTTTCGCAAATACCTACCCAACGCATACAATGATGAATTCTACCAGGTCCAAGCCTTTCTTGCGCTAATAAAAAACCAGCACCTTCTTGCCCTATTAAGTTTGATAAGGGTACTTTACAATCTTTATACATGATTTCCCCATGACTCATGTAGGCTTCTCCTTCCTCTCCCATTACACTTATATTTCTGAGCAAATCGAACCCTTCATTATCGGTGGGTACTATAATCATACTGGCTCTGGCATAGGGATTTGGGTTTTCAGGATCAGTGACAGCCATTACTACTGCAAAAGCAGCCCCGTCTGCTGAAGAAGTAAACCATTTATGTCCATTTATCACATAATTATCTCCCTCAGTAACAGCTAAAGTTGCCATATTTACGGGATTTGAACCAGCAAACTCTGGTTCAGTCATTGAAAAGCAGCTTCTTATTTCGCCTTTAATCAATGGAACTAGATATTCTACTTTAATATCGTCTGAAGCATATTTACTTAGTAGCTCAATATTTCCAATATCAGGAGCCTGACAATTAAATAGATAATGTCCTAACGGCGATAAAGCCATGACCTCACTAATCTGGGCAAACTCGGTAAGTGAAAGAGATAAATTATCTTTTTGATCGTGAAGCACAGGTAGCCACAAACCTTGCTGTTTTACTTTTTCTCTTAGCGCATTAAGTGCTGGCTCTATTGCCTTGAATCCTGCTTCTAAAAATTTATATTCTAAAGGGATTAATTCTTCAATGATAATTTGTTGAACAAAAGGATATATTTTCTCCAATTTGGGACTAGAGAATTGTGAAAGCAACTTGGATTCATATAAGGGATTTTCCATAGGATTCAATGATATTTATTTAACACTCTATATGGTTAACCCTCCGTCTGCTGTAAAAATAGCTCCTGTACAGTATGCTCCACTTTTTGTAGCCAGCATCAATGCTAATCCGGCTATGTCTTCAGGTTGACCTATTTCTTTAATGGGTTGTTGAAACATTACTTGTTTCAGAATTTTCTCATTTCCCCATAATGATTGGCTAAATTTCGTTTTAATGAGTCCTGGACAGATAGTATTAATCCTAATGTTATCACTACCCCACTCTTTGGCAAGCACTTTTGAAAGCATAATTAACGAAGCTTTGCTCATGCTATATAATCCTAAGCCAAACCCGGGTGAAACGCCCTCTACGCTACTAATGTTAATTACTGAGGCATTATCACTTTTTTTAAGATATGGGTAAGCTAGCTTACAAAGATGCAAAGGTCCTTTTACATTTACATCCATAATTTTATCGTATGCTTTTAGATCAGTTTCTATTAAAGGACCAAAAACTGGGTTTGTAGCCGCATTGTTTACAACAATATCAATAGTACCAAATTTCGATATCGTTTCTATAACTAATTTTTCAACTGCTTCCATATTGCCCATTTGACAGGCTATAGCATGTACTTCTATGTCCTCTTTTGCAAAGCGCTTCGCTACAGCTTCTACTGCTTCCTGTTTGCGGCTACTTATAACTATTTTGGCACCGGCCTTTCCTAGGAAATAAGCAATTGCTTCACCAATCCCCTTGCTTGCCCCTGTTACAATTGCTACTTTCCCTTTTAAACTAAAAAGCTGATCTATTTCCATAGAAATTTTTAATTAACAGTTTTTGCTAGTTCTTTCTTGGTTTTATAAACTTTTTATTTTGATATTTTTAAACATCACTTTATCACCATGATCTTGAAGCCCAATCTTACCTTTAGTAGCTATACCATAAGCTTCCATTTTT
>JBCDJE010000167.1:0-7894 GCA_038748185.1 Bacteroidota bacterium | reverse complement strand
TTTAAAAAGTTTGAGCATAAAATTATCCATATAATAATAGATAAATTCCCAAGCTTTTTTGTCAAATTTAGAAAACCAACACCTTGGGATCTTGATAATCATCAAAAAGAAGGTATTTTAAAAGGCTTAACAAACTGCCATCCAGACGATCAAATAATTGTTTCGGATGTGGATGAAATACCACGAGCAGAATTAGTATCACTATATAAAAATAGCAGTGATACAAAAGTATTTGAACAGCGCTTTTACAATTACTATCTTAACTGCATTTGTATTGGTTTTGAAGGGATTAATCCGCTATCAGGGGGACAAGTTAATAAGAATGGACTAGGTTATTGGAGAGGTAGTGTTATGTTGCCCTATAATAATATCAAATCAATAAAAAAAGCCAGATTAAATCGTGATAAAAGAAAAGATGTAATAACTATAGAAGATGGAGGGTGGCACTTTAGCCACATGGGAGGTGCTAAAAAAGTATGGGAGAAATTGAATGCTTATGCTCACCCAGAATGTAGAAAAGATTTCTATAATATAGAAAAAATTGAAGAAGCGATGTTAAAAGGAATTGGAATCAGCACTATAAAAGTCCATTTAGAAATTGTAAATACCACAGATAAATTACCTTCTTATGTATTAGCAAACGAAAATAGATTCAGGCATTTGTTTTATAAAGATAGAAAAGTGGTAGATGGATAAAAGAAAAAGGGCTATTGCTATCTGCCAAACTATTGAAAGTGATTTTTTCTTATTTTTATCAGTTACAAACTCAAAGATAAATTAATTTATATTCAACTCATTTTTAAATGATGGATAAATTTAATTTTGAAAAGATTTAGTTTAAGTACGGTAGTGTCTTACAATTGTTGATTAATCGACAGCATGCCCAAATGTTCCATACTTAAAATGATATTTTTCAATATACATTCCTATTACCTTGTCATTATGCTTTCATTTTTAGAAAAACAAATGGTCTTACAGTTAAGTCTTTTAATGTGCGTGCTAAAGTTCAAGTTTTTTCGCTCGATCTTCTATGTATTGTCTTTCCCTATTATGTATAGATATTCTTCAGGAAACAAACGGTTGTAAGCGCCCCAGTCATCTGTATGACATACAAATATGGGCAAGTGCTCAACCTTTTTCAATAACGCCTTTAGCGATTCGTTTTTGCGCCTGCCGTTATGCCAAGCTAAAACAATCCCGCTAGTACCCTATCCAATGCTGATTCTCCTTATTTTGGACATAAAACCAGTATTCATTCCACTCTGTATGATAACATACCTGAACCTCAAGTGCACTAGGTTAAACGCATGAAATTTTATAAACCTCGGTTTTATGGTTTAAATGGGCTTTTACATTTTGAAAATGAAACTTTACTTTTTTATAAAGCTTCATTTATGGGGTGTAAAGGGTCATTCGTATTTTTCATGCGTTTGACCTACAAGTGCACCGAGCATCCCTTATTCTATTTTATCTATCAGATACGAATTTACTGCTGCGGGTCTTTTTTTTAATGGGCAACGACCCTGTTTTTATTTACGGACAGGCTCCTTGCAATATCCCGAACCCTGGAACTGTTGAGCGTCTGGCTGTCAATTTGCGTTTTGATACCAGGTTTATGGCATGATGAATATAGTCATATTAAAACCCCCACATGCAGTTTTTACAGCGATAGCGTTGCTTTCCCGAAGAGTTATTGCCGTTTTTACCAAATCTGAACTCTTGAAATAGCGACAGGATATTTGAATATATTGCCTCATACTGTCTCTTTGAAACAAAAATAACACATCAGCAAATTTAAGACATTACTGCCGAGCGAGGGAGGTTTTTTAAATGTTGATTCTTGGATTGGCAATTTAACTTATTTATTATAAGATTTTTTATGTGAAAGACTCATATGTTTTAAAAAGCATTAGTGATCGTTTCCTGTATGATATTTCCAAGCTTTTAGCAATACTACTTTGATTTTCAAATTTTGATGTACCAATTTATCGATACCCAAAAACTATTTCTAGAAGACGCATTTAAAAATGAATTAATTCTATAATCCAGTCCAACTTCTATTTTATTATTATCTGTAATGGCATATCCTAAGAGTGGAACGACTCGTACTTCCAAGTCATAGTCACTACTTTGAAATGCGTTTAAATATTCGTGGTTAATTTTTAAGTAGAGCTCTTGAGGATCAACTGACTGCCCATTTAGTGGAAAGTCAGTAGTAATTCTATATCGAAACCTTAGCTCTGCCACTTCTTCGGAAGCAAATGTCTGATCTGTAGATATTCTATGTGCAAGGCGAAAACTACCTGGTAAACTAACGAGTGTGAACTGCTGAATTAAACGATGGATTATTTGATCTCCTTCCCATCGAATTAAGTATCCTCCTGCTAATGAATTTTTTGCACCTACCTTTTTAGCAGCAATTACCGATAGATCAGTAAGTAAATATTCAAAATTAGTATTATTTACTTCTCTAAATATTCCTTCTTGTGTTTGTTGGCGCGATTCTATTTTAAAATTAAGTTTCCAGTCATTAGAAAAACCTTTGTTAATATTGATGCTTGGCAAAAAGCCAACTCTATAGCTACTCTGACTTAAAATTGGGGAATAAATAAATAACAGACAGATAACTATCAAACAACTGTTCATAACTAATACTCAAGGTTATCTGTATTCCTGAAAATAATTTTTGAAATACTTTCAAAGTTACCTGCTTCAGAAAAAGTAATTTCATACCAGTCACGTTTACCTTGCTTTTTCCCTTTTACAACAATTTCGTAACGAGTTGTAAAAGTTTTTTCAATAGTAATTTTTTTCAAATACTGTAAAAGGTCTTGTGGCTTACCTGTAAATTGAACTTGAATTTTTATAAATTGATAATTACTGAATACTGTTGCTAAATAGTTGGAAATATTCTTTTGGGTTTCTATAGGTACTTTATGCCAATCTATTTCAATTTCTACGTCTTGTAAAATGCCAGCGGTATCAAATTCGATACTGTATTTCTCTTTATTGAAATTTGTTTTGGCTTCAATCGATTTTCCTATTAAGCTCTCTTCAAAATACCATTTTACTTTTTTATCAAAACCAAGTGAATCGATAAATGCCTTTGCTTGCAAAGGGATATTATTTCGTTTCAGTCTACTTTCCTTTTCGTACTTAGTTTGTCCATAACTATTCACAACTACTAATATGCTTACGAAGCTCGCAAAAAGCCGATATTTTATCATGTAATGTAAGAGTAGATATTGTATAAGTAGTAAGGAAAAAGATAAATGCTTGAGTTCCGTTTTAGTTTAAAATCTGTTTATTATAATCTGTAATATTTTTCTCTAATTCTTTAATCATGATTGGGGCAATTTTTCTTCCCATAGGAATATAAAACTCTTCGGCATCTGAAATTTTTTTCTCAATACTTCCTGGTTTACTCAAGGAAACCAGATCTTGTGTATTGTGAATCATATCTGCAATTTTTACTCTTCTAATCTTTCTTCTAGAAAATGACAACCTCAATTTGTACTGTTGAGCTTCTGATAGATTACTAATATTGAGGGATAAGCTTCTATCTAACCACTCAATTGTTTCATTACTAATCGTATTTTTTGATAATACAAAAACACCATTGGCAATTTCATACCCAAATCTTTCTTTAATTTCTCCGGTGATTATATTTGTATCTTCTACAACATCGTGTAGTAATGCAATACATTGAGTAATAGTATCAGCATACCCAAATTTTTCTAAAATACTTGCCACTTCAATAGGATGTGTATGATACGGTAGGTTAGAACCTTTCCTAAACTGACCGTCATGAAAGTGCTCACAGTATTTTTTTGCTAATTCAATTAATTTTTTGTTGTTCATATGTCTTTGAAAAATTGTAGTATACCACTTTATGAATTTATACTTAAATCTCTCCAATTTCTATTAGAGGGATTTCTGAAACTTCCTTTTGGTATGATGTTTTGAAAATAGTTTAGCAATTTTGACAATTCATTGTCTTTCATATCTCCTACAAAGGGTTCAATAATAATATAGTTATCAGGGTTATCAACAACTTTGTATTTAGAATCGTCTATTATCAGTAAATTATCCATCTTAAATCCTTTTTTTCTAATCTTCTCAAGAGGTTTTATACTGAGATATTCTTTTCTCTTAAGACCAAGTTCATCTTCAATATTTCTTACTTTCATCCAACATTCCGATCTACCCCAAATAAATGCTAGTGAGCATACATCTTTAATTAATTGGTGTACTATTGAATTGACGTATTCATCATCTGCAGATGACCATATAGCAATTGAATATAGTTTGCAGCATTCTTGTAAAAATACATCTACATTGGGTCTCTTGTATATGTAGTAATCTTCATAGATAAAATCTTCTATAATCGATAGCTTTTTCTTAGTTGCATGGATTAAAGTCTCATCTAAATCAAATACAATAATTTTCTTATTAGGTTTCTTCATTCTTGTTACCTATAATGTTTTAAATAAGGCTACCAATATTTACTGTTTTTATCTTTAGATCTAATAAAATTTAGCTATTTACGATGATTTAATGAGCATATCAATTGTCCTTTATACTTCAAAATAATTTCTCCATTAATGGAGCTAGGAGTCTTTATAGAGATAAAAAACTAAACTTCACACAAAGACATTTGTTCAATTCCAAAAGCCCACTTTTTAGTGTATTTTAGCACTCATACTAACTTTTTTCTATCGATCTCCTCTTTTTTACCTAACACTTTTATGCGAACATTTCTATACAACACACTTATAATATCATATTTTATATGTTTGACTTTTCAAAGCTTTGCCCAAAAATCTCTTTTACAAGCAGGACCGATGACGGGCTACTCTTCTATGCGGGAGGTGAAGGTTTGGGTGCAAACTAAAGAAGCGGCTCAAGTACACATTAGCTATTGGGAAAGTGGTAAAAAAGGAAATGCTGCTGAAACTCCACCAATTCTTACCAACAAGCAAAAGGCATTTACAGCACATATCCCAGTAGCACTTTTAGAACCCGGAAAAAAATATGAATACCAATTATATATCAATGGAAAAGCTTGTAAGATAGATTACCCATTGCAATTTCAAACACAAACTTTGTGGCAATGGAGAGCTGATCCTCCAAATTTTAGCTTTGCATTAGGAAGTTGTACTTACGTAAATGAAGACCCATATGACCGCCCAGGTAAACCTTATGGTGCAAACTATGAAATCTTTACTGCTATTTATGAGAAAAACCCTGATTTTATGTTGTGGTTGGGCGATAACACCTATTTGCGAGAAGTAGATTGGGATTCTCGATCAGGGATTTTACATCGCTATACACACACGCGTTCTTTAAAAGAAATGCAACCTTTATTGGGCAGTACACATAATTATGCCCTTTGGGATGACCATGATTATGGACCTAATAATGCCGAAAGAAGCTATGCATTTAAAGAAACCACTTTAGAGGCCTTTAAACTTTTTTGGGCAAACCCTAACTACGAGCTAGGACCTGGTGGAACTATTGGTACTTTTAAGTGGCAAGATGTAGATTTTTTTCTGCTCGATAATCGCTATTTTAGAAACCGCAATGAACACGCAAATGAAGCATCTACTATTTTAGGGCAAGCGCAAATCAATTGGTTGCTTGATGCACTTAAATTTAGCAATGCCAGCTTTAAGTTTATTGTAATGGGTGGACAGTTTATCAATCCCGTAGCAGTTGACGAAACGTATGCTACTGTAGGCAGTGAGCGACAATATATTATAGATCAAATTCGCAAGATGCATATCAAAGGTGTAGTATTTATCTCAGGCGATCGGCACTTTTCAGAACTATCAGTTTTACAAGAGAATGAAAAAGTTTACCCTTTATACGATTTTACAGTCTCTCCGCTTACTTCAGGACCTTATCTTCCTGAAAAAGAAAATAATTATTTAAGAGTAGCAGAGACTTTATTTGCAGAAAGAAATTTCGGAATGGTACAAGTAGAAGGAGAAAGAAATAAAAGAAAATTAACCATGCAAATATTTGATGTAAAGGGAAAACAGATTTGGGAGCGAAGTGTATTACAGGAAGATTTGAGGTAATCTTTAGAAGCTTCAATTGAAACCTCATGCTCGCATCATGTATTGAAAAGAGGTATTTGTTAATCAAATGCCTTACTTCTTTCCATACAACTTAACTAAATTCTCTGCACAGCTTTCACCATCCATCGCTGCTGAGGCAATACCTCCGGCAAAACCTGCGCCTTCTCCACAAGGAAATAGCCTTTTAACTTGTACATGTTCGCAAGTTTCTCTATCTCGGGGAATACGCACAGGTGAAGAAGTACGGCTTTCTGTAGCGACAATTTGTGCCTCATTACTGAGATAACCTGGCATTTTTTTACCAAAATGTTTAAAACCAATCCGAAGCCTTTGTGCAATTTGTTTCGGTAAAATGGCATCCATATTTACAGGGGTTAATCCCGGCTGGTAAGAACTGTCTAATAGTTTTGATGAAGCTTTTCGTCTTACGAAATCTCCAAGTAGTTGTGCCGGAGCAGTTTGTGCTTCTCCACCAGCTTTAAAAGCCTTTTGTTCCACCTGTTGTTGGAAGTACATACCTGCTAAAGGTCCGTATTCACTGTAATTTTTTAAATCTTCTTGATCAACTGGTACCACAATACCCGAATTAGCGTAGCGTGAGTTTCTTCTTGAAGGAGACATTCCGTTGACAACAACTTCGCCAGGAGCAGTTGCTGATGGTACAATAAAACCTCCAGGACACATGCAAAAAGAAAACACACCTTTCTTTTTACCATGATACATCACCTGGCTTACTAATGAATAAGCGGCAGCGGGTAAATAATCGCCTCTATTTGGTTGGTGGTATTGAAGGCTGTCGATGAGTTGTTGAGAATGCTCTACTCTTACACCTAGGGCAAAAGGTTTTTGCTCAATATATATCTTTTTTTGGTGCAGTAGTTGAAAAATATCACGGGCAGAGTGACCAGTCGCCAAGATAACACCGATTCCTTCAATAGCATTGCCTGACTGGGTAACTACACCTTTCATCTCTCCACTTTTTAAGATGAAATCATCGACTCGTGTATTAAAATGGATTTCTCCTCCTGCTGAAAGAATGCTTCCTCTTAAAGCTTGTACTATCTTTGGTAACTTATTAGTACCTATGTGTGGATGTGCCTCTATAAGAATATCTTCTGTAGCTCCGTGTGCTACTAATATTTCCAAAATTCGTCTAAAATTGCCTCGTTTTTTAGATCTGGTATATAACTTACCATCAGAATAAGTGCCTGCACCGCCTTCTCCAAAGCAATAATTCGACTCAGAATTTACCAAGTGGGATTTATTGATAGCAGCCAAATCACGACGACGTGCTCTAACGTCTTTTCCTCTTTCCAGTACAATCGGTTTAAAACCGAGTTCAATGAGCCTAAGTGCTGCAAACATTCCTGCCGGACCAAATCCTACAATCACTACTACTGGGGCATTAGAAACATTGGAATAAGCCTTTTGATAACTAAGCAATGGGGGTAAGTCTTCATTAATGCTTACTAAAGCTTTAATATTTACTTTAGGTTTTTTTCCCCTAGCATCTACCGAACGGCGCAGCATTCTAATTTGTACTTTCTCTTTTCCTGAAAAGCTATTTTTCTTTAATAGAAACTGATGAAGTATATCTTCATCATAGGCAATTTCAGGCACTAACACATATTGAACTTCTCTTTGCATAACGGTAAGGTATTTATCCTCAAGCGTATTACTGTAAAGTTAGCAAATATTGTTAGTCTGTTTACTTTTTCAATCTGAGTCTATTCTTGCTGATTAGTGCTCTTCTTAATATTTTACTCTGAAGTGATTAAAGTTTACAACCGTGTTATCATCTTTTTTCAAAG
>JBCDJE010000166.1:0-7913 GCA_038748185.1 Bacteroidota bacterium | reverse complement strand
CTCCTTCATTTCCTGCTAAAGCATACAGCCAGTCTGTAATATCTCTATGAGTATAAAGCGGTTTCCCTTTTTTATCGAACCAAGAGGCTATATTTTCAAATACAAAAACTGGAAAACAAACTTCTCTTAGGGTTTTTGTTAGCAGCATTAAACGATCATGTGTATTTTTTAATGCATCTAACTTTGGTTTTAAACCTTTAACATCATGTATCTCCGTTAGAAATGAATAGATAAGCGTAAAAGCTTCAAGATATGAATGATGAGATTCATTGAAGTGAAAAGGAACAATAGGCTTACCTTCAACTTTCAAAATACTTAGTGCCAACCTTATTAACTCATAGTACGATCTACCTTCATACTCTTTTAATACTACTACCCTATTTTTTAATAAGCAGTCTTTTAACTTCCCTGCTTCAGTAACATAACTATTTAAAACCTCTGTTGGAGCATTAAGCACTTTATCAGGTGAAACAGTATATATTGTTTTTAGTATTTTATCCTTTTTGAACAATACATAAACAACTAAGTTTCTGTAGCTATTAGAAAGCTTTACTGCACATTTTTGCCACGGCAATTTTTGGAATGCAGGTGAAATTGTTAAAGCAAGTACATTTAAAATGTTGTCGCTCTCAATAGTCTTGATAAAAGATTGAACCTCTAGAATACTTTCAAAAAAATGATATAGCTTGTCTAGTTCTTCCTCATTGAAATGGGATGTTTTCGTGTAGTTTTTAGTTAGTTCATCTAAAAAATCACATGCCTTTTCATCGAAAACAGGCACAATACTTTGGTAAGCCATAACCTAAAAAATAGTATAATGAAATAACTAATTTTGATTCCAAAAATTCTCTTTTACAATGCTTTATTGCATTGTGAAACGGAACTTATTAGTTGCGTCCAACCAGATTGCTACATTTTGTGTCAAGATAGAAGAAATACTTGCTATAATTTGTAGCAATGTGAAACAAACATGAATTTTTATCATTTCAAATCCACAAAAAAATGGTTAAAATTTATGTGTGTCCCTGAATGTATTTAAATTTTTTGAACATTCAGAAACCAAAAAATTTAATTAGATGAAAAGAAGTCTTACTGTATCTTTACTATTTACCATTTTTCTTTTTGCTTGTAAAAGTGGCGAACAATTACCTAACTATGGTGTAGATACCACTATGGAAGGAATAAGAGGGCAGATATTATGGGTAGAAGGAAATCAGATGCCAAGCACAGATATAAACACAAATTCACCTAAGCCCAAAGGTGTGCAAAAAGAATTGTACGTTTTTAACTTAACAAATGAAAGTCAAGCTGATAGAACGGCAAGCATCTATAAAAACATCCAAACCCAATTGGTAAGAAAAATTATGACTGGCTTAGATGGTACATTTGTCTTGGCATTAGAACCGGGGGTATATTCTGTATTTGTAAGCGAGGAAAATGGGTATTTTGCCAATAATACCGATAGTGAAGGAAACATCAATCCCATTAAAGTAGAAGTCGGTAAGTTCACTCCAGTTACTATTAAAATAGATTATAAAGCCATATACTAACACCTATCTATTTTGGAAATACGAACCAGAATAGCACCTACACCAAGTGGTTTCCTACATTTAGGAAATGTATTCTCCTTTGTTTTAACTTGGCTTTATACCAAAAAGAATAAAGGGCAACTTATACTTAGGATTGATGATCTCGATGCATTAAGGACAAAACAAGCATACATTGACGATCTCTTTGCCACTTTGGAATGGTTGGAGATCGATTATAATAAAGGTCCTAAAAACCCTACAGATTTTAATGATAATTACTCTCAGCACTTGAGAATCGGTTTGTACCAAAAAGCCTTAAAGGAATTAGTTAAAAAGCAACAGATTTTTGCTTGCAATTGCTCAAGGACACAAATTAAAAAAGCTTCGTCTGACGGGCAATATCCGGGAACTTGTATCACAAAAAATAATAATTTACAAGATAAAGATACCTGTTGGCGATTAAAGGATACAAAAACTAAGATTCACTTTGTAGATGATATTCTAGGTGAAGTTGCCATTGACCTAAACACTGAGATGAGAAACCCTGTACTCAGAAAGAAAGACGGTATCGCTGCATATCAAATAGCTTCTTTAATCGACGATTTACATTTCAATATCAATACGATAGTGCGAGGAATCGACCTCATTAACTCTACAGCAATGCAAATTCATCTCGCAAACTTACTTGAAAGTCCAGCATTTACACAATCAACTTTCTTGCATCATCGGTTATTAACCAACGCTCAAAATATTAAGCTTTCTAAAACGCAGCAAGCTTCACCAATTCATTTATGGAAAAATAAAGTAGATGGAAAAGTAAAGCTTTTTAGAGAAATAGCAGTTCTACTCAATGTTAATAGTCGAGAAGTTTTTGATATCCATGATTTATTACAGCTTTTCAATAACCAAATAATGCAACGTATGGCGTAGTTATATCATTACAAAATTAGTCTGCACCAAATTAATTCCTGTAAGTTTCTTCAATCCTACGCATGTGATAAATTCTCTCATAAGAGAATTTAAAAACATAAACAGGGCAGTATTTTAGTAAAAATCCATTAAGAAAATTATCAAACTAAACTTCACAAATGGATTTTATTACTAGCTCAAATAAATTTGAAACCAAAAATGCTACATCCCTAGCAAAAGCAGCCAATATCGTTTACTTAGATTGGGATAGTGCAGATACTGAAATAAAGGTAGCAGGTTTTAAACAATTTAAATATTTTGATCGGGAAGGCACCCAAGCTTTCGTAGCTGCCAACGAAAAGCATGTTGTAGTAGCTTTTAGAGGTACTGAAGCCAATCAGTTAGAAGATATTATTACCGATTTAAAAGTACATTTTACTCCTACAAAGTACGGCAAACTACACTCCGGTTTTTATCATGCTACAAAGATTGTAATAGATGAGATATGTGACACCGTTGCAGCATTTAGAAATCAACACCAATCACTTTGGATTACCGGACACAGCCTTGGTGCAGCATTAGCCACCATAGCTATCGCTTTCCTACAAGATGCCAAACAGTATGTAAATGGACTATATACTTTTGGGCAGCCTCGTGTGGGTGATGAAGCATTTGCAGAAAAATTTAACATCAGATTTAAAAATCGGACTTTCCGTATTGTCAATAATAGTGATATTGTTACAAGAGTCCCTATGCGCTCATTAGGCTATAGCCATATTGGTACACATATCTATCTAGATAACGAAGAAGCCTTACATATAGATAAAAACCTAACTTGGTGGTTTGGGTTTACAGACCGTATAAAAGGAAGAATTGAAACCTTTAAAAATACCGGCTTTGACGATGTGAGTGATCATGCGATGGATAATTACCTTGGGATTCTTCATCGCAATTTACAAATACAGTCAATAGCTTAATACAAAAATACTTATTCCCGTCTAGTACAAAGTCACACCTTGCATGGTGTGGCTTTTTTTATTGTGATTTTATTTCTCTGTTTCTGCAGGAATAGTTTTTAGTAGTTTCCCTTTCTCATAAATTTCTGTTTTTGTCAACTTACCAGAGGCATCATAAAATTTCCATTCTTTTAACCTTTTCTCCATATATTGCCTTCCAGTCCTTTTTAAAGCACCATTTTCATAATAATTGCTGACAGTTCCATATATCAGACCCTTATTATTATAGGGGATTTCAGCTTTTTTTACTTCAGGATTATCATAAAATTTGGTAGTAAGTCCATTGCGTTTCCCTTTATAATAGGTCTCCTCAGATTTAAGGTTACCACTTTCATAATATGCTTTTACACTTCCGGTTAGCATTCCTTCTTCGTAATTTTCAACTCTTGCAAGTTTTCCATTTGAATGAAAAAACTCCCATTTCCCAAATGGTTGTCCATTACGATATTCTATTTCACTTTCTTTTTCTTTATTAGCATAGAAGGTTTCGGTTTTTCGGTTTTTCTCACTTCCTTTATATACTGTTTTTTCTTTTACTGTTCCGTCTTGGAAATACAAAAAGTTATTTCCAGTTTTTTTTCCTAGATAATAATTAAACTGATGTTTTACAGCGCCATTCGGGTAATAACCAATATTCTCCCCATGAATAGCACCATTTTGCATATTACCCTTAATACTTAAGGTGGCGTCTTCATTATAAACTTTATAAATACCAGTTTTTTGCCCGGCTAAAGTCTGCATTTCAGTTTTAATACCACCACTTTTAAAATAGGTAATATAGTTACCATTCATTTTACCTTTATTATAATCGGCTTCCGTTTTAGGACTGCCATCTTCATAATAAGTGAATGACTTACCTTCTTCTTTGCCTTCTTCGTAGTTGATTTCTTCTTTCAGTTGCCCATTAGGATAATAGTTAAGTGTTTTACCCTGAAGCAACCCATTTTTAAAAGTACTTATTGTTGCAATGCCACCTTTTGGTCGGTATATGTAAAAGGTATCTTCCAATACATCATTTTTGTAAAATCCTTTTTGCAGGGTATCGCCTTCTTGCGAAAAAGCCAGCACAGGTCCATTTCTTAAGTCGCTGGCATATTGGGAAATACTCATTAACTTACCATTCGCATAATATTCTTCCATTACACCTTCTCGTTTTCCATTTATAAGGTGAACTTTGGCTGCTAATGAGTTATCAGGATTAAAACGTAACATTTCTCCCTCTATCAAACCATTTTTATATTCACATTTTACCTCCGGCACTCCATTTTGGAAGTATTTTATATAAGTACCTTCAATTTTACCCTCATTGTAATTGTAGGTCGTTTTAAGCTGTCCACTTTCATAGTAAGCTTCATATAGCCCATGTTTAAGTCCATCTTTATAATTGGTTTTAAATGACAAACTTTGAGCACTTGCATAATACTGCTTGTATTCTCCTACTATTTTAGAAGTATCTTGTGCATCGACAAAATATTCGGCTTTAAGCACTCCTGGATCGTGGAAAGTTTGTATTTTTTGAGTGTCTTGCCCAAAAACATTTATTTGTAGGTGTAAAAATAAAACTAAGAATATTGCAAAGATCTTTTCAATTCGCACAGTTTTTCTCATAAATGGGGCAGTTAAATCTTAAAAAAATCAAAAAAGTAAATTTGCTAATAGGCCAGTTTTTTAAATAACTAATATGCTTAACTTAAATACTTTGTTTAAGAAAAATTAATTGGCAAATACAATAGAAAATATATTGATTTTCACCTTAAAAGACTTATAAAAAATATAATGCCATACATCAACATTAAAAATAATACCTTTTACTATGATAAATTGCCTGAACAGGAAATAGGTAAACTAAATAACTATGATTACTCAACACTTATTTTTTGTAAAAAGTGGTTGACAGGTTCAAATTTTTTTAATTTAAATACTTCAGGTTCTACTGGAAGACCTAAAAAAATAAATTTAAAAAGAGTTCAATTAAGTAACAGTGCTAAGCTTACTATTGAATTTTTAAGGCTCAATTCATCAGATCATTTTTTAATTTGTTTAAATACACAAATGGTTGCAGGCATGATGATGCTTGTAAGGGCTATGAAAGCTAAAGCTGCCGCTACAATTGTTTCACCTCAAAGCAACCCTTTTGAAACTTTAAAACAAAATACTACTTGTAATTTTACAGCACTAGTGCCTTTACAGCTCGAAGCAATATTATCGAGTAAAGAAGAAAAAGATAGAGTTATCTTAAACAAAATGAAGGCAGTGTTAATTGGTGGCGGACCACTACACAAAGACTTACAAAAACAAATTGAAACCTTGGTATGCCCTGTTTACCATACATACGGTATGACGGAAACTGTATCTCATATTGCTTTAAAAAAACTCAACGGTAAAAATAAAAGCAATTACTACCAAACCTTACCGGGTATAGAAATCAAAACTAATAAAAACGATTGTTTGATGATAAAAGCAGCTGTTACAGAAGATCAGTGGCTCACTACCAATGATCGTGTTTCCATAGAACGGCAGCACAGTTTTAAATGGTTAGGCAGGATTGATTTTGTAATAAATAGTGGTGGGATAAAAGTGCAAGCTGAAGCTTTAGAAGAGAAAATTAGTATGATTTTTAAGGAAATTGGGGTTCTGAATCGTTTTTTTATCACTGGGTTGCCAGATAAGATTTTAGGAGAAATGGTTTGCTTAGTGATAGAAAGTAAGGTAATGGATAATGAAACTATAGAAAAATTAAAAATAAAGTTGAAGGCTACTGTTCAAAAATATGAAATACCCCGTAAGTTTTTCTTTGTAGAAAACTTCACAATTACTAATAGTGGTAAGATTAATCGACCAGCAGTTATTAAGACTTTACTTGGCTGAATTTTTTTAAGATTTCTATTACTGGCGTGTAATTACTGCAATTCTCCAAAGACTTTTTAAATTCTTCCAACGCTTTTCTTTCATTGCCTGCTTTCAGATAGATAAGACCCAAATTAAGATGCAAACCAGGATGATACTTATTTCTCGACATTAGCTTAGTATATTCATACGTTGCTTTTTCTATATCGCCTTTTTCCGCGGCTAGGTTTGCATTAACTAATTCAATGTAGTTAGGGTTTCTCCCAGAAATAGACCTGATTTTTTCAAAAGCAGCTAAAAAAGCACCAAAAATAAAGGTGAAGTTTTTCCAGAATACTCTTTCAAAAACTATGTGGGCATAAGTATCAGAACAAAATAGTTTTCTAGATCGAAAAGCAGCTTCATACCTTAGTGCAAAATAAGTATGTTCCCAATAATCTCTCACTCTTTCATAAAAGCCTGTTTCAGGACAAATACGGTATAGGTTTTCTCCCGGAACCATATAGCCATAATGATCGAAGATCGCTCCACAATATTCACAATAAATATAATGTGAGCTTATAACATCTATTAAGTCTATTGCAGCATCACAATTAGGACAGTCGGCTTTTACAAAACGTATTTTAGCTTCTTCCTCGCCCATTTCCATTTTTCTATCATTCAGTCGAGCCATAGAAACCCTTCGATTGATTATAGATTGTACCTGTCGGGCAAAACCACCTATGTTTATAAGAAATGCTGTAAAACCTTTAAAAATATGTGTACTGATTTCTCTGCTTATCGTTGCTCCGGGATTTAAAACTACCACAATACTCTTATGATGCCTTTCTACCCTGTGAATATCTCTAAAAAAAATACGGCTATCTTCAAGAATAAGCCCATCTCGGGTTACCCTACCCGATCTAGGGATGACAGTATCAGGTACCCCCAACCTATTTATAAATTTAAAACTAAATGTTACTACAGCAGCTTCTCTCATTAAAAAGTATCGAGCTTCAGTTTATAATTATTTCTCCTAATCTTTAGATACCCGTTTATTATTAATCCTAATCTTCCGAATACGCTTAACTATTTACTATAAGCTTAATTCATAAATTTTTAAGCTTCTAATATCTCTCTTATTTGTTGTAAAACAGGAATCAATAAAAACATATTAAAATCCTTATCTTCCATTTCTTTGCTTAGACTTTCATAAGGAATTATCTGATCGTGTATCTTTAAAGTATCTTTTAAAAGACTTTTCATTTTACTATCTCCTTTAAAAGGCCCATACCTAAACTTATAGCACAACTTTTCTGAACACCAGCGCCTATGTTCTACAGGTGCAAAAACTTTAAAATATTTACTTATTGTCTCTCTATCTAGGTAATCATGTCCCATTTTTTGAATAAAATTTACCTTAACACCTAAATGCCTTGCCACATATCGGTTTGAATCTTGTTTTTGATCAGATAAGGCATGCCATCGCGCTTCAATCCCAAATACTGACTTATATAACCCAGCCTTTTTCCCAAAAACACTTCCCAATTTTTCCAACACCATTTTTTCTATACTTAATAGTGGGTTTTGTGATGAAAATTTCATTAGCAGAAACGCCTGCTCTATTTCGGCT